>LJUF01000078.1 GCA_001303665.1 Phycisphaerae bacterium SM23_33
ACCCCGAGGTCGTCGGCGTGTGGAAGCGGCCGACGCAGTCGGGCACGGTGGACGTCCACAGCCACCTCGACCCCGACAACCCCGCCGTGTGGGAGCTGATGCGGAGCAAGTACGCCGAGATCGCCCGCGAATTCCCGCTGATGGACATGGTGATCGTCAGCATGTGGGACGGCTCGGGCAGCCTGTGGTGCGTGCCGCAGGCGAAGATGCCGATCCACCGCCGCCTGGCCAGGATGATCCAGACCGCACGCGAGGGCGTCCGCTCGGTGAGGAAAGACGTCATCGTCTGCTTCCGCCTGTGGGGGCGGAACTGGCCCAGACAGCTTTATCTGGACTGCCACCGGCTCATCGCCGAGCTGACGGGCGTGGCCAACGCCGCCGAGCTGATGACCCCGGTGGCCAAGCCCCACAACGACCCCGACCAGGTCCTGCCCGCCGTCTTCAAGGAGCTGCCCGAGGACGTGCCGCTCATGTACAAGTCCACCAACCTGGACATCGCCGACGCCCAGATGCTCACCGGCGCGCTGGGAAAGTATCCGCCCGAGCGCGACCAGATCCTCGAGATTTCGTACGAGCAGTACCACAAGAAGCCCTGGCCGTGGTGCAAGCTTCGGCACATTCGCAGGGGCCTCGACGGGGTCAAAGAGCACAAGCTGGCCGGCTTCCTGGCCCTGCCGGTGAACATGGGCAACAACGACCGGCAGTCCAACCCCGACGCTGGCGGCCTCGGGAGGATGAACACCTGGCTGCTGGAAAGGCTGCTGGCCGGCGACCGCCGCGACGACGGCGAGCTCGTGGCCGCCTGGCTGGCAGAGCAGTTCGGCGGCCCGCAGCCGGCCAAGGCCGCCGAGGTCCTGCTGGAGGCCGACGATCTCGTCGGCCGCGGCATCCAGTGGGGCGGCGGAAAGAACCGCGTGCCCTTCGGCTCCCTGCACACCACCAAGCTGTACTGGATGTTCGACGGCTTCGCCGACCCGGAGTTTCCCCATCGCCTGGCCAATCCGACCCGCGAGCTGCTCGAGGGCCTGGCCCAGATGCACACCGATGCCCACCAGCGGACCCGGGCCGCCCTCGAGAAGGTCAAGGCCGCCCGCGCCGCGATGCATCCGGGGCTGTACGACGAGCTGTCGGCCGGCCTGGGCGCCCTGGCCGACGCGATCCTATTGTGCTGCGACTGGCACGCCTATCTGCTGTTGGAGTACGGGATCGAGCGCGGGCTGTACCCGCCCGACCGGCTTCACCTCGGCCGCATGTCGCGCCACGCCGAGCAGTTCATCCGCCATCTCATTGACTTGAAGGACACCCCGGCCGGCAAGTGGGCCCTGTCGCGGTTGGACTTTCCCGACCCGTTCCCATTGACCTGAACCGCTTTCGAAGGGCCTTGCCGGCGGGGCGGTGGAGTCAGGCCATGAGCGCCGGGCGAGTCAGTGCCTTCCCCCTGGTTGACCGGTACGTGGGAACGCGGATGGGCGTTGACCTGTCGCGCCTGCGGCCGGGTCGGACCGTCGTCGTGGAAACGTCACGCCGGCTTCAGCGCGAGCAGAACTACGGCTATATCCGCGCCCTGTGGTGGAGCTGGTTCGCGGATGGATGCTCGGCCGTCAGCGTCCCGCCGGGAGCGGGGGAGGCCGTGCGGGAGATTGCTGAGAACATCACGGGTCCTGATCGGCTGTTTGAACCCGCGTTGGCCGGGCAGTTGCAGGTCCCCGTCAGCGCCGCTCTCGCCCGGGCGTCTCGGGCCGGCGTGGACCGCGTGCTGCATGACCGTCACCTCGCCTGCAATGCCGAGCTGCTGCGGCGGCACCGGTCCGGCGACTGCCGCCGAATCGTCGACGAGACGATCCCGCCGGCCGAGGGGCTCAGCCTGCCGACCCACTGCTTCCCCGACGGGGTGGCGTACGGCGTCGTCGCCGACGGCAAGGTCGTTTCCATCGCGTACGCCCACCGGACCGGGGTGATGGAGGATCGGGTCGCGGATCTGGCCGTTGACGGAACCGCCGTCGCCTACCGACGCCGGGGCTACGCCAAGACGGCCGTCTCGGCCGTGGTGGAGCACTTCACCCGAGCCGGCGGCGAGGCCCTCTGGGTCTGCCGACCCGATAACGTGGCTGCGATCGCCACCGCCGGCAGCGTGGGCTTCCTGCCGTATGCCCTCACCTTGGTCCTTTCGGCGCCCGCGCCGGTCTGAACGGCGGCGGCCGTGCAGGGGAGCAAAAATCTTTATTTTGTTCTTGCAGCCTCTACAAGTGTAGAGTAGGATCTACGCGGTTAGAGTCAAGCAGGCGGACATGGCCAGGGCAAGTCACAAACTGACCGAAGCCGAGTGGGCCATCATGCAGGCCGTCTGGAAGCTTCAGCCCTGCGCGGCCCCAACGGTCCAGGAGGCGCTGGCGGGGGCGCGGAAGTGGTCCTACAGCACCGTCAAGACCATCATGGACCGCATGGCGGCCAAGGGGCTGCTGGCGACGGAGAAGATCCGCAACCTCGTGCTGTACCGCTCGGCGGTCACCCGCCGCCAGGCCCAGCGGGGCGAGGTCATGCGGACCATCAAGCAGGCCTTCAACGGCGCCCTGACGCCCATGATGCAGTTTCTGCTCGAGGGCCATGACTTCACCGAGCAGCAGCTGGGCGAGCTGGAAGCCCTTATCCATAAGAAACGCAGGCAATCGAGCAAGCGCAGGAAGCGTTGATCGTCTCGGCATCCTGGTGGGTAGCGTGTGCCAGCAAGGGGTCAAGGCCATGGACGCTGTCACCGAACACCTGAACTCGATGGGGAAGGCCTTCGTTGACTTTGCCGTGCCGATGCTGATCCAGGCCGGCGCGCTGATCGTCATCCTGCTGGGGCTGGACCTGCTGCTCCGCAAAAGGGTCCGCGCCGTCGTCCGCTACTGGATCCTGGTGCTGGTTCTGGTCAAGCTTCTCCTGCCGACGACGCTTTCTTCCCCGACGGGGCTGGGGTACTGGATCGGCTGGGATGTTGGCGGCATCGGCCCGGACAGCCCGCCGGCAGTGGACCCGGCGCCCGCGCCGCCGCTGGCTCTGGTCCGGCCGGAGACAGAACTGCCACCGCCGAACCTCCCACCCTCGGCGGACCTGGCGGCCGAGACCGCCGCAGCGCCGGCCGCGACCTTCGCGCGCCCGGTGCCGATCACCTGGCAGGCGATTGCCCTGCTGGTGTGGCTGGCGGTGGGTACGGGGATGACGGCCGTGCTGGTCCAGCGCTTGGTCTACGTCAGAGGCCTGATGCGCCGGCCCGCCGCCGGAGGCCCGGCCGAGCAGCCCGGCGGCGCTCGCCGTGAGCTCTCAGACATGCTCCAGGATTGCCGCGCCCGGTTAAGGATCCGCAGGCCCGTCCGGCTCAAGCTTTCGCCCGGGACCACCGGCCCCGCGGTATGCGGGCTGTTCCGGCCGGTGATCCTGCTGCCGGAGAACCTGGCGCAGCGGCTGAATTCCCGGCAGCTGACCGCCGTGCTGCTGCACGAGCTGGCCCATGTCAAGCGCGGCGATTTGTGGGTGAACCTGGCCCAGGCCGTCTTGCAGATCGCCTATTTCTACAACCCGCTGCTGTGGCTGGCCAACGCCGTCATCCGCCGCGTCCGCGAGCAGGCCGTGGACGAGATGGTGCTGGTGGCCATGGGCGAGGCCGCCCGGGAATACCCCGACACGCTGGTGAGCGTGGCCCGGCTGTCGCTTACGCGTCCGGCCCTGATCCTGCGGCTGGTCGGGGTGGTGGAATCGAAGCGGGCCCTGGCCGGGCGGATTAAGCACATCCTCACCCGCCCGCTGCCGCGGACGGCCCGGCTGGGCGCGATCGGGCTGCTGGCGATCCTCATCGGCGCCGCCGTGCTGTTGCCCATGGCCGGAGCCGGGGCCAGGGAAGGCGACGGCCCCGCGGCTGCCTCCGGAAAGGCCCAGGAATCGGCCGCTGCCGGCCCCTGGCGCGGCGGCTACCTCGATCTCCGCGTGGTCCACAGACATACCAAGAAGCCGCTGCCGGGGGTCCGCCTGAAGGTGCGGGCACGCGCGGACGGCCGGCAAGAGGAGTGGCAAGACAAGACCGATGCCCAGGGCCGATGCCGGATCAGGCTGCCCGACAGGCCGCCGGAGTCCCTGAGCATCTATCCTGAGAAAGAAGGCTTTGCCCCGTTGCGGGTCGTGTGGGAGGAAAAGCCCACTCCGGCGGTTCCCGGGACGTTCACGGTCTCGATGGAGCCGGGCACGACGATCGGCGGCCTCGTTCAGAACGAGCAGGGCGAGCCCATCGAGGGCGCCGTGGTGTGCCTGTTCTACCTGCGCCCGGACCCGGCCGCCGGGCCGAACGCGCGGGTCAATATCTGGCTTCGCGAGCTCACGACCGACAAGCAGGGCCGATGGCGCTGCAATTTCATGCCTGCGGAGTTTGAGGACCTGCGAATCCTGCTGAAGCACCCGGATTACGCCAGCAACAACTGGGCGCACGGCATCCCCATGCCCATTGTCCCGGTGCCGGCGCCGGCGAAGCTGCGGGACCTGACCGCCGTCATGGTCATGAGCAAGGGCTCGACGTTGGAGGGCACGGTAACCGACGCCGAAGGCAGACCGATTCCGGGGGCCCGGGTCATGCTCGGGTCCGATCGGTTCGTTCTGCCCTACCCGCCCAGCAGGACCGACCGGAACGGGCAGTACCGCTTCGCGCGGCCACCGGTCGCTGCGCTGGCGGGTAGACACGGACGCTGAAGGGCGCTTCCGGTGGAGCGGCGCCCCGGCGGACGAGGTGCTCTTCGACGTGTACAAGGCAGACTACATGCGAGTCTCCGCCCGGCCGCTCACGGCACGGGACGAGGAATACGTTATCGCCATGGCCCGGCCGCTTCAGGTCCGCGGCAGGGGTGTTGACGCCAGGACGGGAACGCCGATACCAAGATTCCGGTTGATTCCCGGCATCGACTGGATGCGGGGTGGCAGCCCCAGTTGGCAGGGCGGCTCCGAAGCAAAGACCTTCATCGGCGGCAGCTACGAGATCGCATTCACGCAGCCGTATCCTGCCCGGCTGATTCGTATCGAGGCCGAGGGATACAAGCCCGCGATCTCCCGTTGCATCAACATGGACGAAGGCGAGGTGGTCGCCGACTTCAAGCTGGAGAAAGGCGCCGCCTCTGTGGGGGTCGCGGGGGTTGTACTGGGAACGAGCGGCAAGCCGCTCGGCGGGGCGGAGGTGGTCCTGTGCACGCCTTCGGAGGGCGGGTACATCCGCAACGGCAGGCAGGTAGCCCACGAAGGCGCGGGCCACGTGACGACCGGCCCGGACGGGCGCTTCGCCTTTCCGGCCCCGACCGAGACCTGTCTCGTCGTGGTGCTGCATGAGACCGGCTACGCCGAGGTGACCGATAAACAACTGGCCGTCTCGGCCCGGATCCGGCTGGAGCCCTGGGGCCGGATCGAAGGGACCCTCATGATCGGCATCAAGCCCGGGGCGGGCGAAACAATCAATGTCTCGCAGGACCTCCCCGCCCCTGAGCCTGGCCAGCCGCGCCTTTTACACGACATCACGGCGGTCACTGACAAGGAGGGTTGGTTCACGATCGACCGCCTTCCGGCCGGCAGGGTAATCGTGGCTCGCTCCGTGGAGGTCGGGTGGTTCCGCTCGGGCGGACAGCAGGCCACCAAGGTCAACGTCAAGCCCGGCCAGACCGTGCAGGTGGCGCTGGGCGGATTTTCACGGCCTTGCCCAAGCCCAAGCTGCCGGACGACTGGGCCGCCATGCACGCCGCGGCCCGGCAGTGGTGGCGCCAACAGTGGAGCCAAACCGAAGAAGGCAAGGCCTTCTTGAAGGCGCAAGAAGAGGCCCGCCGCAATCGCAGGCACTTTGGCTTCAGGATAGCCCGCGACGGCTCTTTCCGCGTGCCTGACGTCCCGGCCGGCGATTACGAGTTAGGCGTGGAGCTGCGCGAGCCGCCGAAGGGCGGAGGTGCCGACGAGGGCAAGGTCGTCGGTCTGGTGAGGCACGAATTCACAGTGCCGCAGATGCCCGGCGGGCGGAGCGACGAGCCGCTGGATCTGGGCAAGGTCGAACTTCAGCTTTTCGCCCACCTGAAGCTCGGCGAGAAGGCGCCGCCGTTTGAGACCACGACCCTGGACGGCAAGCCGCTGAAGCTCACCGACTGTCGCGGCAAAGTCGTCCTGCTGAGCTTCTGGGCGACGTCGTGGGGCCCGTGCCTGGCTGAGACGCCGCATCTCAAGGCCACGTACGAGGCCTTTGGCAAAGACCCGCGTTTCGTCATGATTGGGCTGAGCCTGGACAAGGACGTCGAGGCGGCCAGGAAGTACGTCGAGAAGAATGGCCTGAAATGGATCCAGGGCTTCCTCGGTGAGTGGTCCAAGACCCGGGTCCCCGACGGCTACGGGGTCAGAAGCGTTCCGGCGATCTTCCTGATCGGGCCGGACGGTCGGATCTTCGCCAAGGATCTCCGGGGCGATGCCATCAAGCCGGCCGTAGCCAAGGCATTGGGCCAGCCCGCTCCGGCCGAGGGCGGGAATAGGCCACCCGCCCGCGCGGGCGACGGGAAGTAGGCGAAACGCAGGTCGGCTGTCACTGGCGCTGACTTACCTGGCGGTCGGCGGCGGCCAGCCAGGATGGGTTTATCTGCACGCCCCAGCCGGGGCCGGGCGGAACGGCCACCTGCCCGTCGCGGACCTCCAGGGCGGGATGATAGATCTCGCCGGCCCAGTCATTCGGTTCGATGGAAAACTCCATGTGAGGGCCGGCGTTGGGAATGGCCGCCAGCAGGTGCAGCGTGAAGACGCTGACCATGGACAGGTTGGCCGAGTGCGGCACGCAGGGCAGGCCGGCTTCGGCGGCCATGGCCGCAACGCGCAGGGCCCGGGTCAGGCCGCCGACGTAGCAGACGTCCGGCTGCACGATGTCCACGGCGTGCATGGCGATCATCCGCCGCCACTGGGCCAGGTCGTTGTCCTGCTCGCCGCCGGCCACGGGAACCTCCAGCGCCGCCGCTACCTCGGCCGTCCATTCCAGCTCCCAGTACGGGCAGGGCTCCTCGAAGTGGCAGACGCCGTGGTCCTGGAGCATCCTGCCGACCTCGATGGCCTTGGCGGGCCTGTAGCAACTGTTGCCGTCCACCAGCAGGGCCACGTCCGGGCCGACGGCCTTTCGCACCGCCGGCACGAGCGATTCCGTCCGGCCGGGCCACTGGTCCTCATCGTGGCCGCACACCTTGCCGATGCGGACCTTGAAGGCGGCGAAATCCTTGGCGTCGCGCAGGCGGGCGAGGCGCTTCGCCTCGTCGGCCGGCTGGATGTCCCTCCGCATGCTGGAGCCGTATGCCCGTATGGGCCGCGGTTTGCCGCCCAGCAGCTCGCACACGCCTTTTCCTTCCAGCCGGCCGCGGAGGTCCCATAGGGCCGTGTCCACGCCGGCCAGCGCCCGGCAGACGTACGACCAGGGGAACTTGTAGTTGGCCTCGACGCAGCGGTCGGCGATCCCGTCCACGTCGGCCGGGTCCGCCCCCAGCACCTGCGGGGCGATCTGCCGGTGCAGGACCGCTGCGGCGATGTCGGCGTTGAACGGGGCGGTCTGGCCGAAGCCCTCGGCCCCGTCGTCGCTGCGGACGCGGACGATGCTCACCGGCCCGCGGGTGAAGGTCTCAATGCTCTGAATCCTCATGCCAAGTCCTCAAGGCCCACGCATGCTGCGGCTAGTCGGCCAAGTCGAGCGGCATCATGGTGCCCAGGTCGGGGATGGCCAGCAGTTGCCGCAGCCTCTCGGCGCAGTGCTCCAAGGACTGCCGGACTTTCTCGGCTCCTTGAATCGGGAAGCCATGCCCCGGCAGCAGCAGGTCGGCCTGGCACTGCGAAATCCTCTCGATGCTCCTGAGCAGGTGCTTGGGGTTGGAGCCCCAGTGGCCGTCGAGCCAACCCACGACGCCCTTGGCCGGGCCCTGGTCGCCGATGGCGGTGTCGCCGGTGAGAACCACCTTTTGGCCTTCCACGTCACCGGTCAGCGTGACGGCGTCGGGGATGTGGCCGGGCGTCAGCATGGCTGTGAAAGCATATGGCCCCAGCGCCACCTGGTCGCCGTCGGCGAGGACCTGCTCGACTTCCAGGGTCGCCCCGTCGCGGATGAAGAGCCGCTTTCGCGCCTCGGCGTCGCCGCCGAGCGCCCGCGCGGCCAGCTCGGAGGCGGCCACGGCGGCGCCGGTCCTTCGCTTCAGCTCGGGCGCGCCGGCCAGGTGATCGTGATGGCAGTGGGTCACGATGATCCTCTTTATGTCGGCGGGCCGGGCGCCGGCCACCGCGGCGTTTGCCAGAACGGCCGCCGCGCCGTCGGGCATGCCGGCGTCAATGAGGGCGTACTCGCCCTGCCCGCCGATGAGGAAGACGTTGCCGCTTCCCTCGTCCGACAGCACCTCCGTCAGCCCGCCCCAGCTTCCGCCGCCCACCCACCAGATGCCCGCAGCCACGGCCTTGACCTTGCTCATCGCAGCACTCCTGTCTGCCTGGTCGAACCTATCCGCTCCACGCGCCTGGCTGGGCGCGTGACTTACTTTGTAGCCTGGAGGGGCGGCCCTGGCCAGTGATTGCCCGAGTCGGCCCGGCCTGGTCCGCCGGCCGGACTGGTCGAGGCGGCTTGTTCGTCGCCCCGCAAACGGGTACATTCCCGATCCGAAATAGCTGGCGCCGTGAATGGAGGATGAACATGAGAGGCCGGTGGCTTGCTTTGAGTGTGTTGGCGTGCTGCGTTTTCGCGGCGGCGGCCTGTGCCGCCGAGCAGGCGGCCCTTGCCGGCATCGTGCTGACGACCGACCGCACGGTGGATTCCACCTCCAGCGAGGCCATCGCCAGGGACCTGCTGAAGCCCGGCATGAACGAGCAGCAGAAGGCCTACACCCTGTGGCGGTACTTCATCCAGCGGAACCGGCATAAGGAGAAGGCCCCCGCGCAGGACGACGGCAACGCCGCCGAGCTGATGACCAAGACCGGCTACGCCCTGTGCGGCACCTGGGCGCATCACTACGCCGCCCTGGCGGCCGACGCCGGCCTGACCGCCACGCGGGTCGGGCTGAAAGGGCACTGGGTCGGGGCGGTCAAGTACTGGGGCGACTGGCACGCCTTCGACGTGGACATGCTGGCCCTTTACCCCAAGGCCGACGGGGTCATCGGCTCGCCCGGCGAGATCCGCCGGCTGAAGGACAAGCAGGGCGACTACGTGCTGCGCCGCGGCCCGCCGGTGAAGTCGTTCCCGTGGTACATGGCCTCGGATTCCATCGAGGGCACCGCCGGCCTGTACGGCAGCACCTCCGTCGGCCAGCCCTACGCCAAGCGGGCGTGGAAGTGGAAGTACGACCTGCGCCTGCGGCCGGGGATGGAAATCTCCTGGTCGTGGTACGGCGACCCGGACGTCGGCTTCGTCTGCCTCACCCACCTGCCGGACGTCCGCTCCAAGCAGCCGTTCAAGAAACTTCGCGAGTACCTGGAGGGCGACTTCGACTACTACACCCAGGAAGCCGGCAAGCCCAAGTGGCACTGGGGCTATCGCCGGGGCGGGCTGCCGGGCAACCCCCTGGCCACCTGGAACGGCATCAATGGCAACGGCCGCCTGACCTTCGACCTGGGCCGCGAAGCGTCCCAATACGCCCTGGCCATGGCCGAGTCGGCCGAGAACCTCCAGCTCGCCGGCGAGAAGCTGGCCCTGAAGGACCCGGCCAAAGACGGCTGGCTCGTGCTGAACTTCCAACTTCCCTATCCCTACGGGGACGCCTGGATCGAAAAGCCCCTGCCCGAGAAGGGGCTGAAGATCGAACTCTCGCACGACGGCCGCTCCTGGCGGCAGGTGTACCCCGCCGGCGGCGTGGACGACGGAAAGCGCATCCGGCTGTTCGACCTGGTCCGCGGCAAGACGGCCTTCCGACTTAAGGTCACCCTGGCCGCCGGCTCGGAGCCGCTGGCGGGCCTGCGGGCGGTGGGGGCTTTTCATCACAACTTCATGGTGCTGCCGGCCCTGCTGAAGGGGAAAAACACCGTCAGCGTCCGGCTGGCCAACCCGGAGGCCCTTGCAGCCAATCCCCTGCACGTCACCTACGTGTACGACCAGGTGGGTGCCGGCCGGCAGGTCTGGCGGCATGAGCGGACCATGACCTTTTCGCCCCGACAGCTCACCGCGAAGCTGGACACCGGACAGAAGCACTGGCCGCTCATGCGCGAAATCCGCATCCGCTGCGGTGGGCCCAAACCGAAAGACCCGAAGCCGGCCCCGGAAACCGGCGAGCCGGACTGGTCGGCCGCGGCCTGGGACTGGGCCTACTGGGGCGTGAACTTCTGGAACGACTTCGAGCGCGGCGACCGCCACGGCTGGCGCGGCCGGCTGACCACGGTGAACACGTACGGCGGCAGCGACTTCGCCCTGGACAACTCCCTCATGAGCGCCGACGGCACGCGCCAGCTCAAGCTCATCCGCCACGGGGCCTTCCTTAACCGCGACTCCAGGTTCCGCTGCCGGCTGTACGTGGACAAAGTCAAGTCCATGCGCGTCTACAGCCGCAACCAGGCCGACAACGTCTACTATGAGAAGACCTTCACCGACCTGAAACAGGGCCGCTGGCAGGGCTTTGAGTTCGCCCTGGCCGACCTGGCCGACCCCAAGGACGCCTCCAAAAAGGTCCAGAACGGCTGGTTCATGGCCAACATCTACATGGTGGTCGAGCCGGCCGAAGGGGCCCAGAAAAAACAGGTCCAGCTCCTCGTGGATGACGTCATCTGCTACGACGGCGTGCTGAAGCACGACCCCTTCCAGGACCCCGGCGCCCCGAGAAAGGCCCTGGCCGACGACCCCATCTGGAACGCCAGCCCGCCCAAGAGCAGTGAGTAATCTGTGGGAGATGTCGCCCTCGCCGGGGCTCGGCGTCTATGCTCAATACACCAAATCCCGGAAGTCCCTGATCGTGTGGAAGGTGATGATGTTGCCGTCGTGGGCGTTCCTGGCGCTTGTGTCGCCGGAGCGGCTGAGCACGTGCAGGTCGTCGCCGTCAATACCCATGCTGGCGTAATGTCGTGAAGCGTTCTCGGCCGGGCCGACCGCCACCAGGCCGGCGAAACACCAGTCAACGCAGTTCTTCGAGAAGTGCAGTTGCAGACGGCGGCGCTCGTTGTTCGGCAGGTTGTAGCGGTCCCGGGTCAGTCTCTCAGCGCGGGTCATGCTGTCGGTCGCCTGGGTGCTGAGCAGCCAGTACAGCTTGGTCTTCTCGTCGTAGAGGATGTGGAACTTCATCTGCCCACCCGGGCAGGGGACGTACACGATCCTTTTTCCCGAGGGGGCGGTCTCGAGCATGGTGGTCATGGATCCGTCGTCGTTCTCGATGACCTTGGCGATGGCGGCGTATCCGGTGCCCCCGGTGTGGGCTCGCATCCACAGGTGAAAGGTCCGTCCTTTGGGATCGTACCAGTAGTGGTCCGGGTCGCGGAACTGCACAACGTTCGCTTCCAGCCAGCCGATGGGGGCGCAGTGTCGGCCGGGCGCGATCTCGACGTGGTCCGGATACCAGACCGGGTGAAACGGCACGCCGTGGTAGTCGAGCTGCCTGTCCGGGACGGTCTCGCAGAAGGCCAACTCCGATGCGGAGGTCCAGCTTTCCGGCTTCGTGAGATCGTCGCCGAGCTTGGCCCGCATCAGCACCGGGGCAATTTCGCTCACGCTCCATCCCTTGACGCGCCGAGCCGCGCGCCTTTCCATCACCAGATAAACGCAACCCTTGGCGTAATGCACGTTGCTGGGGGCCTGGTGCCACCGCTGGCCGCGAGTGAGCCCGACCGGCTGCGACCAGGATTCGCCCCAGTCCTCGGAGCGGATGATGGCCAGGTCGCCGGCCTGCCCGAGCACGTACAGGCTCTCACCGGCCACGAAGGGGCGGGCGTGGATGAAGGGGAAGTCCACCCGGTGCGTCCACGTCCTGCCGCCGTCGTCGGAGGTGAACAGCTTGCCCTGGCGCTGGTCGGCGCCGTGTTCCCACACCGGTCCGTCCAGGGCGCCGCCGCCCGTGGCACGGAGGTCCATGGTGGCCACGAGCCGACCCCCGGGGCAGAGGCCCAACCCCGGACTGTAGCTGAAGATTCTTCCGGGGTCCGGGGACCGGTACACTTCGACGAACTGCTGCGCCAGCGGCCGGACTTTCCACGTACTGGTCATCGCGCTTCCCTCTTCTTCGCTGGGGTCGCCTTTGTGCGCGGGCGCTATGGTATACCGTCGCAGACCCGCGTGCGGTAGAGGACAGGGGATCGGTCCGGCCCGCCGGCAGGGGGGCAGTGAGCGGCGGTGCATCAGTGCGAAGGGCCGACCGCCGCGGCCCGGGTCTGCGCGATCCACTCATCCAGCCTGGCTTCCAGGTCGGCGGCAACAGCCCGGGCCTCGCCCGTCACTTCGCTTCGCCAATCCGGCGGCCCGCCCGCCGACGACAGCAGGCTGCGCTGCTCGCCCGGGTCCTGGCGGAGGTCGTACAGCTCGCGGACGACGGTGCCGCGGGCGAGTTCAGCCGGGTCGCGCCCGGCCCGCAGCATGATGGCCTGGCAGCGCCGCTTCCAGTCGCTGTGCAGGGCGTCCGGCTGGGCGTGGACCTCCAGGCGGATGAACTTCCAGTCGCGGGTGTGGATGGCGTAGTGGTCGAACTGCGGCGGGCCGCCGTCGCGCTGGTGCTCGTGCACCGTGTGGGCGCAGACGCACTCGGGCGCCGGGCCGCCCTCGCCGCGGATCCGCGGCAGCAGGCTGCGGCCCTGGGCCTGTGGCAGGGGCGGCAGGCCGGCGACGTCGCAGAGGGTCGGCGCCACGTCCGCCGACTCGGCCAGGCCGTCCACCACGCGGCCGGCGGGCAGCAGCGCCGGGCAGTGAAACAACAGCGGCACGTGCAGGATCTCGTTGTAGAGGTTGACCTTCTTCTCGTAGAAGCCGTGCTCGGCGAACTCTGTGCCGTGGTCGGAGAAGATGACGGTCAGCGTCCGCTCGAAGAGGCCCATCTCTTTCAGGGCGGCGAAGACCCGGCCGAGGTGGTGGTCCACGTAGGAAAGCTCCCCTTCGTAGCGGTTGCGGTAGGCGCTGCCCCACATGTCGGCCCAGGGGGCCGGCGGGGTCCAGGGCTCGTGGGTGTCGTTGACGTGGACGTACACGAAGCACGGGGCGGCGGCGTGGTGGTCGCGCAGCCGCTGCACGATGAAGCGCTCGGTCCAGTCCATGTGCCGGTTGTACTCGGCGCCGGGGTTGTGCTCGTCGAAGCCGCGGTCGAAGCCGAAGCACGCCCCGCCGCCGTAGTGGTTGCGATTGGACACGCCGGCGAAGGTGCGGTAACCGTGGCGCTTCAGGTGCTCGGCCAGCAGCGTCCAGTGCCAGCTGAGGGGCGGGTTGTCGCGCAGCAGCAGGCAGCCGTGCGTCAGCGGGTACAGCCCCGTCAGCAGCGTCACGTGCTGGGGCAGCGTCCAGCCGCAGTTGGCCACCGCGTCGGCGAAGCGCACCCCGCCCTCGGCCAGCCGGTCCAGGTGCGGCGTGACTTCTCGGTCGTGGCCGTAGCAGCCCAGGTAGTCCCGCCGAACCGTGTCCAGCGAGATGAGAAGGATGTGTGGCTGCTGCATCACTCATGTCTCCCGCTCAGGGCCTGCCGCCGGCCTCCAGTGCCGCCGTTGACCTGCGTCGCTAAAGCGAGCAGGCCTCGGCCGCGGCTACCGGCAGCGGACGAGCATCGACGGGTCGATGCCCTCGGCGGCGACGGCCGGGGCGATGTCGTGCAGGAAGCGCCGGCCGTCCACGTAGTAGCCGGCCGTGGGCTTCAGCCCCCGGATGCGCTGGGCCCACCAGTTGTTGAGCAGCTCCATGAGCAGCTCGCGAACGTACTTGCTGACCATGCTGGACAGGGCCACGGGCAGGCAGGCATCCTCGCCGTTGAGCTGGAAGCGGATCTCCGCCGAGCGCGGGCCCTGCTCGATGAGGTAGGCGCTGCGCTGCTGGGATTCATCCAGGATCCTTATCCTGGCCCCCTGGAACATCCGCTGGAGATGATGGAGGTAGCGGATCCGCCCTCCCTGGCGGTCGATGACGATGCGGGTGGGCTGCTTGCCGGCGTAGGTCTGGAAGACGTAGTCGATCATCCGGCTGACGACGCCGAAAAGGGCAACGGACTTGTTTCGGGTGGCCCGGACAAGGCGGTTGAAGTCGGCGGCGAGGATCGGCTCGGCCCGGACGGACTGGAGCTTGATGCCCCGGCGCTCCATGGCGAGGGCCAGGCCGTTGGCCCGCAGGTCGATGTCCCGCCGGTCGGCCTGGCGGGGCAGGGGCAGGTCGGCGTGGGAATACCAGGGGGAGCGCGGCATTTCGCGCAGGGCCTGTGGGGCGAGCCGCCGCAGCAGTTCGCTCAGCGAGGTCGGCCTGGCCCCGGCCTGGGCGAGCAGGCCCAGCACGCCGCGCTCCAGATGCAGCAGGCTGCTGCGGACGCGCAGGGCCTTGGAGTCGGCCACGGGCAGGGCCGGGGACCTGCGCAGGGCCTTACGGGTGACCGCACCGGCCAGCATCCGCCACATGCACTCGTCGGCCGCGGCCGTCGGCACCTCGAAGACGCTCACCGACACCAGCAGCGGCCCGAGGACCGGGCCGAAGCCCGCTTCGTCAATTCCGGCGATGATTGCCAAGGCCCACTTCCTTGCAGGCGGTTCCCGTCCCGGCCGATCGGGGATTATAAGAAGCTGGCAGACGCCGGGGAAGACCTGGCTGCCGGTCGGCCGGAGCTTGGCCGGGTCTCGGCAAATTCTTGCCAAAAGGCCCAAGGGCGGCGGTGACAGGAACTTCGCAAGCGGATATACTCCATCGCAGACAGGAGCAACCGGAAGGAGAGCGGAAGCGGACCATGCGTTACGGCGTGGTAATGGCGGGCGGCGCGGGCAAACGGCTCTGGCCAGCAAGCCGCCAGAAGAAACCGAAGCAGCTGATCCGGCTGATCGAGGGGAAATCTCTTTTGGAGCTGGCCCTGGAGCGCCTGGAGGGGCTGTTCCCGCCTGAACGGGTGTTGGTGGTCACCAGCGCGGACTACTGCGATCAAATCCGCGCGTCCTTCACTGCCCTGCCCCCGGAGAACGTCATCGGCGAGCCGGAAGGACGCGACACCGCCAATGCCGTCGCCCTGGGCGCCGAACTGATCGCCGCCCGCGACGCAGACGCAACCATGGCGGTCTTTACCGCCGATCACATCATCCGGCCGCAGGAGGAATTCGCCCGCTGCGTCAAGCAGGCGTGCGAGGCCGCCGAAAAGGACCCGCAGGCCCTGGTAACCTTTGGCATCCGCCCGACCTATCCTCACACGGGGCTGGGCTATATCCATTGCGGTGAGAAGATTGACGACTTGGTTCACCGGGTGGAGGGGTTCAAGGAAAAGCCCGACCATCACACGGCGAGGTTCTACCTCGAGTCCAGGCGGTATTTCTGGAACAGCGGCATGTTCGTGTGGCGGGTGGACACCATCCGCCGGGCCCTGAAGCAGTATCTGCCGGAATCGGCCGAGAAACTCGCCCCCGTGGGCGAGGCCGCCAGGCAGGGAAGGGATTTCACCGACCTGCTGGCGGAAGTCTACCCGCAGCTGGCTAAGATCAGCATTGACTACGCGGTGATGGAGAAGGCCACGCACGTGCTGATGGTGGAGCTGACCTGCCGGTGGCTGGACGTCGGTTCCTGGCCGGCGCTGGCCGACGTGGTGAAGGTGGACGCCGACGGCAATGCCGTGGTCGCCTCCCGGGCGGCCGTTCTGGACGGCAACCGAAACGTCATATTCTCCGACCAGGACCATCTCGTGGCCGTGGTGGGGATGGACGATTGCATTATCGTTCACACCGCGGACGTGACGCTGATCTGCAACAAGTCCGATTCGCAGCGCCTCAAGGAGCTGGTCGACAAGATCGGCCGGCGCTTCGGGTCGGAATATCTCTGACAGCCCCAATGGCCCGCTGGCTGGGCATAGATCATGGAACCAGGCGTCTGGGGATCGCGGTGGGCGACTCGGCCTCCGGGATCGCCTCGCCGGTGGCGCAACTTCCGGCCGCCCGGGAGGGTATCGCCGACCGCATCTGCGGGCTGGTGGAGGAGTACGGGGCGGAGGGTATCGTCGTCGGCTGGCCGCTGAACGCCGACGGCACGGAGGGCCCCCAGGGCAAACTGGCCGGTGCGTTCGCCGCAGATTTGGCCCGGGCGACGGGCTTGGACGTGCGCCTGTGGGACGAGAGCCTCAGCAGCTTCGAGGCTGACGACCGGCTGAAGGGCCGCATGACCCGCCAGAAGAAAAAGCGGCGGCAGGACGCGGTAGCTGCGGCGGCCATCCTGGAAGATTTTTTCAGTCGCGGCGGGCCCGGCACGGCGCCCCGCGCCGGGGAGACCTGCTGATTCATTCCGGCGACGAGCCCTCTTCCAGCCGAGCGCATGAAAAAAACGCAGGCGGCCCCCACTCCCGTCGCGCCGTGGGGAATGGTTTCGGGCTATTCCTGCTTTTTCTCTTTCTTGCTCTGTTCGGCCAGGGCTTCCAGGGCGGCGATCGGGTCTGACTCCTCCAC
>LJUF01000079.1 GCA_001303665.1 Phycisphaerae bacterium SM23_33
GGCCCCTGGGCCGGCATGAAGATCGTCCACACCATCCACGGCCTGCCTTTTCACCCCTACGGCCGCGCCGCCGCCAACCTGCTCTACATCCTGCTGGAGCGCCAGGCCGCACGCCACACCGACGCCCTCATCTCCGTGGCCGACGCCATGACCCGCCAGGCCCTGGCCGCCGGCGTGGGAACGCCCGACCAATACACCACGATCTACAGCGGCATGGAGATCAAGGACTATCTGACCCGGCCGGCCGGCGTTGAGGAATTCCGCGGCTCGCTGGGCCTGGCCGACGAGGACGTGCTGGTCACGCAGGTGGCCCGCCTGGCGGAGCTGAAAGGCCACGAATACATCCTGGCCGCGGCCGAGCGGCTGGGCGACCCCCACCTGCACTTCTGCTTCGTCGGCGACGGCCGGCGGCGCGGGCGGATCGAGCGGGCCGTCCGCCGCGCCGGCCTCCAGCCCCGCGTGCACTTCACCGGCCTGCTGCCGCCGCGGGATATCCCCGTGGTCATGCACGCCAGCCAGATCATCGTGCACTGCAGCCTGCGCGAGGGCCTGGCCCGGACCCTGCCCCAGGCCATGCTCGCCGGAAAGCCGGTGGTCAGCTTCGACGTGGACGGGGCCCGCGAGGTGGTGGACGCCGACACCGGCGTGCTGCTTGAGCCCCGCGACGTGCCCGGGCTGAAGCTCGCCATCGAAACCCTCGCCCGGGCCCCGCAGCTCGGCGCCCGCCTGGGCGGCGCCGGCAGAGACCGCGCCGCCGGCATCTTCGACCACGAGCGGATGGTGGACAGGATCGAGGGGCTATATGGCGACCTCTGCCGCGGGATGGACCTGGACAGTTAGCCCACCTTCCGGACCGGTCGTCAGTCTCCCGTGCCCCAATCCGTGATGTCGCCGCGAAGCGGGTGCCGTCGCTGGCTCGGCTCAGCCCCCTCCCGCCCGGCCTCGTTCTTCAGGAGCGGCGGCCAATCGGCTATGATACGGCCTCGCAGACCCAACCGGACGGACCCCGCCGGGGCTGGAGCAGAGATGGAATGGACCAGGAACAGACACAGTACGCTGCCCTCCGCGAGCGGGTAAAAGAGCTGACCTGCCTGTACAGCTTGGCACAGCTTGCCCAGCGCCCGGGCATGGCCCTGGAGGAGATCCTCCAGCAGGGCGTGGAACTGCTGCCTCCGGCCTGGCAGTATCCTGAGGTCACGGCAGGGCGGATTGCCCTGGACGGTCGGTGCTATGCCACGGCCAACTTCAAGGCAGCAGGCCAGATGCAGTCTGCCGCGATCGTGGTGAACGGCCAGCGGCGGGGCAGCATTGACGTGGTATACGCCGAGCCCAAGCCGGAGCTGGACGAAGGCCCGTTCCTGAAGGAGGAACGGAACCTGATCGAGGCCATGGCCCGGCACATCGCGCTGCTGGTGGAGCGGCGGCAGGCGGAGGAGGACAGGTTCCACCTCCAGGAGCAGCTTCGCCATGCCGATCGATTGGCCACGATCGGGCAGCTCGCCGCCGGCGTCGCCCACGAGCTGAACGAGCCCTTGGGCAATATCCTCGGCTTCGCCCAGCTGGCTCAGAAGCAGCCGGACCTCCCCCCGCAGGTCGCCCGGGACCTGGAGAAGATCGTGGCCACGTCACTGTACGCCCGCCAGATCATCAACAACCTGATGCTGCTGTCGCGTCAGATACCCCCGCAGAAGACCCCGGTGGGCCTGAACGCGGTGCTGGAACAGGGGCTGGAGTTCCTCGAGTCGCGCTGCGCCCGCAACGGCATAGCCGTGGTGCGGCAGCTGTCCCCCGACCTGCCGGAGATCATCGCCGATGCCTCGCAGCTGCGTCAGGTCTTCGTGAACCTGGTGGTCAACGCCATCCACGCCATGCCCGGAGGCGGCACGCTGAAGGTCACCACCGCCCGCTGCGGCGACGGCGTCCTGCTCAGCGTCGAAGACGACGGGATGGGCATGAGCGAAGAGGTGCTCCGGGATATCTTCGTCCCCTTCTTCACGACCAAGGACGTGAGCGAGGGCACGGGCCTGGGCCTGCCCGTCGTCCATGGGATTGTGACCTCCCACGGCGGGACGATCCAGGTGCAGAGCGCTCCCGGCCAGGGCGCCCGGTTCGACGTCAGGCTTCCGGCCGCCGCGGACGAACACACAAAGGAAGACAAGACGGATGACATCCTCTGCTGAAAAGACCTGCATCCTGGTGGTGGACGATGTGCCGAACACGCTGGAGGTGCTGCAGCGGAACCTCACGGCAGCAGGCTTTACCGTCCTGACGGCGCCCGGCGTGCCCGAGGCCATCAAGCTCACCGAGAGCACGCCGATCGATCTGGTCATAACGGACCTGAAGATGCCGAAGGTGAGCGGCATCGACCTGGTACGCTACGTCCGCGAGAACCTCCGGGACACCGAAGTTATCATGATCACGGGATACCCTTCGATTGAAGGCGCCGTCAAGGCCGTCAAGATGGGGGCGGAGGAATACCTGCCCAAGCCCTTCACGGACGAGGAGTTGCTTGCCGCGGTCCGGCGGTCGCTGGACAAGCTGCGCACGCGGCGGGTCCGTCGGGCCGCCACCTCGGCCGCCCCACCCAGGACGTACGGGCTCATCGGCCAGTCGCCCCCCATGCGCGAGGTCTTCAAGGCCATAGGCAAGGCGGCCGCCGCTTCCGCGACGGTCCTCATCACCGGCGAAAGCGGCACGGGCAAGGAGCTCGTGGCCAGGGCCATCCACTACAGCAGCCCGCGGGCGGCCGCGGCCTTTGTGCCGGTGAATTGCGGCGGCATCCCCGAAGGCCTGCTGGAGAGCGAGCTGTTCGGCCACTTGAAGGGGGCATTTACCGGGGCCGACGAGTCCCGCGCGGGGTTTTTCCAGACCGCCGATGGGGGCACGATCTTTCTGGACGAGATCAGTGAGACCAGCCTGAGCATGCAGGTCAAGCTGCTGCGCGTGCTCCAGGACGGGGAAGTGTACATGGTCGGCGCCAACCGCGGCCGGCGGGTGGACGTCCGGGTCCTGGCATCAACCAACAAGTCGCTGCCCGACCTGGTCCAGAAGGACCTGTTCCGGGAGGACCTGTACTTCCGCCTCAACGTGGTCACGATCGAGCTGCCTGCCTTGCGCGAACGCGGCGACGACATCCTGCTCCTGAGCCAGTATTTCGCCGGCAAGTACGCCAAGGAGTCGGGCAGGCCGGCGCCGCAGTTCTCCGACGAGGCCCTGCACGTGCTGAAGAACGGCTACCACTGGCCGGGCAACGTGCGGGAACTGGAGAACGTCATTCACCGCCTGGTGATCATGACCGAGGGCCAGCGCGTGGAAGTGCCTGATCTGCCGGCGCCGCTTCGATTCCCGGCCTTCCGCGAACCCAGCCTGACGCGCCCGCTGGCGGAAGTGGAAGCCGAGTACATCCGCAACGTCCTGGCCAGCGTGGGGGGCAACAAGACAAAGGCCGCGGAAGTCCTTCAGATCGACCGCAAGACCTTGCGCGAAAAGCTGAACAAGGCGAAGGCCTGATCCAGTCTCTGATTGCGGCCGGGGAGTTTCGCCCCGCTGGTTCGGAACTCCTCGCCGGAGCGGTCCCCACGACCCCATCGTTTCGCTGGACACTCATGCCGCGGCTCCATGCCGCGGATTGCTAGCCATTGTCCTGCTGTCCCTTGCGCTAAACCTGTCGGATCCCTCAGGGCGCCGCAAGGCAACTGGCCCAGCCATTGCAGGAAGCCGCATTCAGGAGCCCGGGCTCGGCGTTCGATCGGATTGGCCGCGCCCCGCAAAGGACGGAAAGCTCCTTCCAGGCGGTCAGGAGCTCCCGCCAACCAGGAGATGACATCATGCCCAAAGACCACCCTGCTGCTGATCCGGCCAAGGTCGCCCGGGACGCCGCCCAAAGCCCCTGGCAAGCCGGGCGCGCCCGGGACCTCTGCTCGACGTGCAGCGACGCGGAAACCTGCGGGCAGGCGGGCAGGTCGGTCCGCCCCGTCTTCTTCTGCGAACTGTTCAGGGCCTCCGCCCCGGGACCCACCGCCGGCGTCGCGACACCGGCGCCCGGGAGACCCGCCGGTCAGCAGGACACGAGCGATCTCAAGGGCCTGTGCGTGAACTGCGAGAACCGCAAGAGTTGCGCCATGCCCAAGCCGGAGGGAGGCATCTGGCACTGCGAGGAGTACCGGTAGCATGACGCGGGCCGCCGCCGCATCAACATCACTGGACGCCCCGCCCCAGGTGGACGTGGACCGGCAGCAAATCCTGCGGATCCTCACCAAGCACCGCCAGGGCCGAGGCACGCTGGTGGCCGTTCTCCAGGACATCCAGGCCCGCTACGGGTATCTGCCCGAGCAGGCCCTGAGAGCGGTGGCCGATGAAACCGGGCGCCCGCTGGTGGACGTTTACGGGCTCGCCACATTCTACCGTTGCTTCACGCTCCAGCCGCGGGGAAAGCACCTCATCTCCGCCTGCCTGGGCACGGCCTGCCATGTTCGCGGCGCGCCCAGGATCGTCAAGGAATTCCAGCACCAGCTCGGCATTCAGGCCGGGGAGACGACGGCCGACAGGCAATTCACGCTCGAGACCGTGAACTGCCTGGGGGCCTGCGCCCTCGGACCGGTCGTGGTCATCGACGGCCACTACTTCTCCAAGGTCAGGAAATCAAGAGTGCGGCAACTGCTGGAGGAGGCGTTGACCGGCTTCGACAAGGCCGACGCCGCCCAGGCCGAGCGAACCTTCCCCATCGACGTGAGCTGCCCCCGGTGCAACCACAGCCTGATGGACGAGGACTTCCCCATCGACGGCCGCCCGTCCATCCGCTGCACCGTATCGTTCGATCGTCTGCACGGTTGGCTGAGGCTGTCGTCGCTGTACGGCAGTTCCAGCATCTCCGCTGAGCATGAGATCCCGCCGCAGACGGTGGTGAGTTTCTTCTGCCCCCATTGCCACGCCCAGCTCGTCGGGAGGTCCGTCTGTGCTGCGTGCGAGGCCCCGATGGTCCCGATGCTGGTTCGCGGCGGCGGCACGGTGCAGGTCTGCTCCCGCCGCGGATGCCCCAGCCGCGATCTGGAGGTGAGCTGACGGACGCGGCGGGCGCCAGGCCCGGCCGCCGGCGGCCGGACAGGGGACGCGATATGCCGAGACTATCCTGTGCGGAGGACCTGAGAGAGCTGCGAAGCATGCTTCGCGCCGACGCGGACGAAAGCAGGCTGCGCATCGCCATCTGCGCCGGGACGGCCTGCCGGGCAAGCGGCGCCGGCCAGGTCGTCCAGGCCCTCAAAGGATACATCATCCAGAACCGCCTTCAGGGCAGGATTTCGCTTCAGACCACCGGCTGCCACGGGTTCTGCGAGATGGGGCCCTTTATCCTCACACTGCCCCAGCAGGCGTTCTACACGCAGGTGAGGCCGGCTGACGTTCCCAAGATCATGGAGGCGGCCCTTTCCGGCGGCTATGCCGAAGACCTGCTGTACCGTGACCCGCACACGGGCAAGACCTACTACCGGCGGGAGGAGATCCCCTTCTTCAGACATCAGCAGCGCACCATCCTGGGTGCCAGCCAGAAGATCGACCCGACCCGCATCCACGACTATATCGCCCAAGGAGGATACGAGGCGCTGGAGCAGGTGCTGGCCAGGGCCGACCCCGAATGGGTGGTGCGGGAGGTGAAGGCTTCGGGCCTGCGCGGCCGCGGGGGCGGGGGATTCCCCACCGGCCTGAAATGGGAGCTGCTGGCCAGACAGCCGGGCGGCCGGGGCAAGTACGTTGTGTGCAACGCCGACGAGGGAGACCCCGGGGCGTACATGGACCGCAGCATCCTGGAGGGCAACCCGCACAGCATCATCGAGGGGATGCTCGTGGGCGCCTACGCTACCGCCGCCACGGAAGGCGTCGTGTACGTGCGGGCGGAGTATCCCCTGGCGGTCCGTCACCTGACGGTGGCACTGGAGCAGGCCCGCGAGCACGGCCTTTTGGGCGAGGACATCCTGGGCAGCGGTTTTGGCTTCGACATCCGGATCGTCCGAGGCGCGGGGGCGTTCGTCTGCGGGGAGGAAACGGCCCTGATTCGCTCCATCGAGGGCCAGATGGGTGAGCCGCGGCAGCGCCCGCCGTATCCCGTCCAGAAAGGCATCGACGGCAGGCCCACCGTCATCAACAACGTCGAGACCTGGGCCAACATCCCCGTCATCCTCCGCGGCGGGGCGGAGGAATTCGCCAAGATCGGAACCAAGAACAACTCCGGCACGAAGATCTTCAGCCTGGTCGGCAAGATCAGGAACACCGGTCTGGTGGAGGTGCCGATGGGCAGCACCATCCGCCAGATCGTCTACGACATCGGCGGCGGGCCGGTGGGCAAGGCCAGAATCAAGGCCGTCCAGACCGGCGGGCCCTCCGGAGGATGCATCCCCGCCAGCCTGTTCGACCTGCCCATCGACTACGACAGTCTCTCCCAGGCCGGCTCCATCATGGGTTCGGGGGGCATGATCGTCATGGACGAGAACACCTGCATGGTGGACGTGGCCAAGTACTTCATGAACTTCCTGAAGGACGAATCCTGCGGGAAGTGCTTCACCTGCCGCAAGGGCACGCAGCGCATGCACGAGCTGCTGGACGACATCTCCAAGGGCAAAGCCACCCCCCAACACCTGAGCCTGCTGGAAGAGCTGGCGGCGGTGGTGAAGGACACGACCATGTGCGGCCTGGGGCAGACGGCGTCCAACCCCGTCTTGAGCACGCTTCGGTATTTCCACAAGGAATACCAGCGGCACGTGGTGGACAAGAGATGCGACGCCTTCGTCTGCGCCGACCTGGTGGGCGCCCCCTGCCAGGCCGCCTGCCCCCTGGACACCGAGGCCTGGCGGTACGTCGCGCTCATCGAGAAAGGCCGATACGAAGAGGCCTACCAGGTCGTTCGCCAGGCCAACCCGTTCCCGTCTATCTGCGCCCGCGTCTGCGACCGCAAGTGCGAGCAGCGCTGCCAGCTCGGCGCCGGCGAGGAGCAGGCCGTGGCGATCCGCGCCCTGAAGAGGTTCCTCACCGACCGCGTCCGCCCCGCGGCGTACAAGCCGCCCCGGGCCGCACCGGCCGGCGGCCACGCCGCCAAAGTGGCCGTCGTGGGGGCCGGCCCCGCCGGGCTGGCCGCCGCCCACTACCTCTCGCTGCTGGGTCACCGGGTGACCATCTTTGAGGCCGAGACCGAGCCCGGCGGAATGCTCATCAGCTGCATCCCCCCGTACCGCCTGCCCCGCAGCATCGTGCGACAGGAGATAGACTCGCTGGTGGATGACGACAACATCACGCTGCGCTGCGGGGCCGTGCTGGGGGCGGATGTGACCATTGACGGCCTCTTGGCCGACGGCTTCGGCGCGATCTTCCTGGCCATGGGAGCCAACCGCAGCTGGACGCTGGACCTGCCGGGCGAGGAGCTGGGCGGGGTGTATTCCTCCATGGAGTTCCTGAAGGCGTTCAACTTGAGAGGGGAAGAGCTGGCCGGCGGGCACGTGGCCGTCATCGGGGGTGGCAATTCGGCGGTGGACGCCGCCCGGGTCGCCATCCGCCAGGAGAACGTCCAGTCCGTCAGCCTGCTGTATCGCCGAACCGACCAGGAAATGCCCGCGTACGCGGAGGAAGTCGAAGCCGCCCTCCAGGAGGGCATCCAGCTGGAAACGCTCGTCTCGCCCGTGAGGATCCGCTACATCGAGGCCGCCCGCAAGGAGGGAATCCGGGTGGAGACGATGGTCCAGCCCGTGAGGATCTACTCGCAGCAGGGACGCCTGGTGGGGATCGAGTGCATCCGGAACCGTCTGGGTGAGGTGGACGCCAGCGGCCGGCGCAGCCCGGTTCCGATTCCCGGCTCGGAGTTCAGCCTGTCGCTGAACACGCTGATCGTGGCCATCGGCGAGCGTCCCGACAGCGACGGCCTGGCCTCGATGGGGCTGGAGCTGGACAGGGGCGGGCGGCTGCCCGTGGACGCCCGGACCTTCGCCACGAACCGCCAAGGCGTGTTCGCCGGCGGGGACCTGGTGACCGGCCCCAATACGGTCGCCGACGCCATCGCCGCCGGCAAGAAGGCGGCCACGGTCATGGACCGCTACCTCCGCGGCCAGGGCCTCATCCAAGAGCCCCAGATCCACCTGCCGAAGCTCTTCCTGGAGCCCGCCGAGGTCGGCGAGGAGGAGCGCGAGCACGCCCAAAGGGCCGAGCCGGCCACCCTCCCCGTGGAGTCGCGGAAGAAGAACTTCGCCGAAGTGGAAATGGCCCTGTCGGCCGAACAGGCACGCGCCGAGGCGCGAAGGTGCTTGAGGTGCGACCTGGGCTTTACCGAACGTGACGAGCCGGGGCCCGGCCGCCCGGCCGTCGAGGGAGCCTCCGCATGATCAGGCTGAGGATAAACGGACTGGACGCCTGCGTCGAGGAAGGCTCGACGCTGCTGGAGGCCGCCCGGTTCCTGGGCCTGCCCATCCCGACCCTGTGCCACATGGACGGGCTGTCGCCCTACGGGGCCTGCCGCCTGTGCCTGGTCGAGATCGGCACCGGAGCCCAAGCGAGGCTGGTGTCATCCTGCACCTACCCGGCCGAGGAGGGGCTGACGGTGCGGACGGCGTCGTCGCGTGTGCTGCGGGCGCGCCGGATGATCCTGGAGCTGCTGCTGGCCTCCTGTCCGCAGTCCAAGACGATCCAGGACCTGGCCTCGGCCCACGGCATTCGCCAGCAGCGCTTCCGGCAGGAACATGAGGACTGCATTCTCTGCGGCCGGTGCGTGCGGATGTGCCAGGAGCAGATGATGGCCAAGGCCATCGGGTTCCGGGGCCGCGGGGGCGACCGCAGCATCGGTACGCCGTTCGACGTGACGTCGGAGGTTTGCCGGCAGTGCGGCGGGTGTCTGTACGTCTGCCCCGCCTGCCAGCTTCGCTGCACGTCCGCCCAGCCGGAGGAGGCCATCTGCGGCGGCTGTGCGAACCTGACGCCCCCGTGCATCGAGAAAGACCGCTTCGACGACCTGATGTGCTCGCTGACGCCGTGTGTAGCCTGCGAGATCGCCAGAGAGAGCTAACCTGCAAAGGAGCCGGCTTCCATGATCGCTACGCTTTCCAGAACGAACGCCTCGGCGGCCACCCTCACTAAGAACCGCACCGAGGGGTCCGTGGTGCCTGCATCGGGCATGTGCGTGACCTGCGTGGACGGGTGCATCGGCATGTGCGAAATCGGCAAGAGCGCCTATCGCGGGCACGAGGTCATCTACCCGCAGCCGTTCGGCGTCATCACCGCGGCCGCCGAAAAGTCCTATCCCGTGGACTATTCCCATTTCAGTATCATGGGGACGACGGTGGGGGCCCACGGCGTCGGCGCCGACAGCGACCAAGCCATCTTCCCCGCCGTCAGGCTCGAGGTCGCCTTCGGCCACGACAACGGCATCAAGTTCCGCCGGCCGTGGATCATCCCCGGCATCGGCTCGACGGACATCGCCAAGAACAACTGGGAGGGGCTGGCCATCGGTTCGGCCCTGGCGGGCACGGGTCTGACGATCGGCGAGAACGTCGTCGGCATGGACCCCCAGGCCGTCTTCAAGAGCGGGCGGGTGGTGGAGACGGTGGACCTGAAGCGCCGCCTTCAGCTCTACAGGGACCACCAGCGCGACGGGTACGGGGCGATCATCGTGCAGGCGAACATCGAGGACACCCGTCTGGGCACGCAGGAATACGCCATCGAAAAACTCGGCGCCGAGTGCGTGGAGCTCAAGTGGGGCCAGGGCGCCAAGGACATCGGCGGGGAGGTGAAGATCCGTGATCTCCGGCAGGCCCAGGCCCTGCACGAGCGCGGCTACCTGGTCCTTCCGGACCCCAGCGACCCGCGCGTGGTCCAGGAGTTCGAGCACGGCGGGCTCAGGGAGTTCGAGCGGCACAGCCGGGTGGGGATGGTCAGCGAGGAATCCTTCGCCGAGCGGATCCAGCAGCTCCGCCAGGCCGGGGCGAAGTACATTTTCCTCAAGACCGGCGCCTACCGCCCGGCCGACCTGGCCCGGGCCGTCGTGTGGGCCTCGCGATACAAGCTCGACCTGCTGACCGTGGACGGCGCCGGCGGCGGTACGGGCATGAGCCCCTGGCGGATGATGAACGAGTGGGGCATCCCGCCGGTGTACCTGCACTCGCTGCTGTACCGCTACGCCAAGAGGCTCGCCGACAGGGGCCGGTACCTGCCGGCCCTGGCGGTGGCGGGTGGCTTCGCCTTCGAGGACCAGATCTTCAAGGGGCTGGCCATGGGCGCGCCCTTCGTGAAGCTGATCGGCATGGCCCGCGCCCCCATCGCCGCGGCCATGGTCGGCAAGACCATCGGACGCACCATCGACGAGGGCCAGATCCCCATCTACGTGGAGCGGTTCGGCAACTCCAAGCAGGAGATCTTCGTCACGGCCGGGGCGCTGCGGAAGGAGCTGGGCGACGACGAATTCAAGAAGCTGCCCACCGGCGCCCTGGGCCTGTACACCTACTACGAGCGCCTCGACCAGGGGCTGCGCCAGCTCATGGCCGGCAGCCGGAAGTTCGCCCTGGAGCACCTCTCGCGCGACGACATCGCAGCCCTCACGCGAGAGGCCGCGGAGGTCAGCGGAATCCGGTATGTCATGGACGTGGACGAAG
The DNA here is from genome assembly GCA_001303665.1 of Phycisphaerae bacterium SM23_33. Lineage (GTDB taxonomy): Bacteria > Planctomycetota > Phycisphaerae > SM23-33 > SM23-33 > SM23-33. Next base: position 10,617 of record LJUF01000079.1, read on the forward strand.
GCAGAGCCGAGGCGATCCTGGATGGCTGAGCGGCGGGGCCGGGGGCGGGGGCGGCCTGGGTTGGGGGGGCGGGCGTCCGCAAATTGCTGATCGCGCAACGCGAAGTGCCACTGCGGCAGGGGCTTAGTCCGCATGGTCCGGGGCGAGGCGGGGGCCCGCCGAGGTGGTCGGCGGTGCATACAGATGTTACACTGCCAGTAGAAGCCGATAGCAAACCTGGTGGGCAAACGCCCAAGACCCGGTCCGGCCAATTTCGAGGCCGGTGACCCATAAGCACGCCTGTGCGTGGGCGCGGTCCCAGAAGGGGATCGCCCTGCGTCACGCCTTCCCAACGTTTTCAGCCGCGAGGCGCGGCCAGACCTGCGCGCAGGACGGCT
>LJUF01000080.1 GCA_001303665.1 Phycisphaerae bacterium SM23_33
AGGCCTCCAGGTTCCTGCGGCGCTGGCGGAAAAGGATCGTCAACGTGGTCGCCAAATGGACCGGCCAGAGGAAGTTCGACACCGACAGGCTCGTCCGCAAGCTGGTTCGGCGCTGCGACGCCCTGGGGCTGTACGTGTCCGCCGGCGAGGTCGAGACGATCTCCGAGGCCACCAGTTTCATCAGCGCCGTAATGAATAACGTGCATCTTTTCGCCGAAGGTCAGTAACGCACATGAGTCACTCGCTGAACGTGACCGTCATGGTGGACGCCGGGACCATCTCCCCCGACGACCCCGAGTTCACCGCCGAGCCGCAGACGACCACGGAAGGCCACGTCGTGGCGGCCCTTCGCGAGCTCGGCCACCGGGTTGGCGTCCTGGGTGTGGACGACTGCCTGGCCGAGATCGTCGGCAGCCTCACCGAGCATCCCCCCGACATCGTGTTCAATCTCGCCGAGCAGTTCCGCAACGACCGCCGGCTGGACATGAACGTGCCCGCTCTGCTGGAGATGATGGACGTCCGCTTCACGGGCACCGGCCCCGCCGGCCTGATGCTCTGCCGCGACAAGGGCCTGTGCAAACAGCTGCTGAGCCTGCACAAGATTCGCGTTCCCGATTTCCTTGTCCTGGAGCCGGGGCAGTCGATCCGCGTCCCCAAGCGGATACAGTACCCCGTTCTCGTCAAGCCGCTGTACGAGGACGCTTCCGACGGCATTGCCATGGCCTCGCTGGTCAAGAACGAATCCGAGCTGCTGGAACGGGCCCGCTTCGTCCACGAGCGCTGGGATCAGGTGGCCATCGCCGAGCAGTACATCGAAGGCCGCGAGCTGTACGTCTCGGTCCTGGGCAATGACCGGCTGACGGTCTTCCCGCCGCGGGAGATCCGCTTCGGCAACGCCGGCAAAGGCGGCCCCATCATCGCCACGAGCCGGGTGAAGTGGAACGAGCAGTACCGCCAGAAGTGGAACATCGAATACGGCTTCGCCGAGTTGCCCGAGGCCGTGTTCGCGAAGGTCGCACGCGTCTGCAAGAGGGTGTACCGGCTGCTGCAGCTGCGCGACTACGGGCGGATCGACCTCCGGCTGACCCCCGAAGGCCGGATTTTCATCCTGGAGGTCAATCCCAATCCGGGCATCGCCTACGGCGAGGATTATGCCGAATCCGCCGAGAAGGCCGGCGTCGGGTATAACCGTCTCATCGACCGCATCCTGCGCCTGGCCCTGCGCAGGTACGAGCCCGCCCCAATCGCCGCGCACGTGAAGACCCCGCGAACGTCCGCCGCTGCCAACGTCGCCGGGGTCTAACGGAGAGGCCGGGATTCGAACCCGGGGTACAGGTTTGACCCCGTACAACGGTTTAGCAAACCGTCGCCTTCATCCACTCGGCCACCTCTCCGGGGCGGCTACACCCTATAAGGAATACGCCCGCAAATCAAGCCGCAGCACGGAAAAGGCCCGTCGGCCGGCCGGCTCGCCCGCGATGCCGCTGCCTCCGCTGCCACGCCGGATTGATACCCGCCGCGCCGGCCGGTATGATCGAAGCTGCTGCCGGGGCCCTTAGCTCAGCGGCAGAGCAGTGGACTCATAATCCATTGGTCGCAGGTTCGAATCCTGCAGGGCCCATCCGCCGACGCTCGCCCCGACGGGGCGAGCTATGGCGGATGCCCGCCGAACCCCGCGTGGGGCAAATGCCGCGACCACGGCAGCGGCCTCTATTGCCTCCCTTGGCCGGCGATGTTCCATTTTCCCTCCAGCCCCGCCTGGAGGGTCCTGAGCACGTGGCTCTTGCCGTCCTGCATCCAGAACCCGGACGGCTGGGTGGTCCGGAGCATGTGTCCGGTAAGCACGGCGTCGAACTCGCGCTGGGCGACGCGGCGGAGGCTGCCCAGGAGCTTCTGGGCGTCGAAGTCGAAGCTGCCCGAGTAGCCGATGGTCCCGTTGGGCATCACCAGGTCACCCGTGAAGGCGCACCGCACCGAGTCAATGCCGGCGAAATAGGACACGCACGTGCTGGTGTGGCCGGGGGTATCGAGCATCTCGAACCGCACGCCGGAACAGGCGAAAGCTTCTCCATCCTCCAGCACACGGTCGAGCGCCGGAACCTCCCCGCCGAAGTACTCCCGCGCCCTTTCGTGTTGGCTGAATGCGGCAGCACCGCGCCCGCCCCAGATGCTCACACCGTCAGCCCGCAGCTGCGACACACCGCCGGCGTGATCCCAATGCAGGTGCGTCAGCAGGCACAGCTCGACGCGATCCCACAGGCCCCAGCGGGCGAGGTTCGCCTTCATCAGCGGGTAGGACGGCCCCCCGCGCCCGGAGTCGATGAGCACGACCGACTCGCCGCAGTCCACGGCGAACACATCGCAGTTGACGACGTCCTTGCCGGCCAGGTCCCACCAAGCCACGCGGTACAGGTGCGGCAGGATTTGCGTTCCGTGCTGAGTGTCCATGTCGAGTTCCTCTTGCCCGGTCGCACGCCGGATACGCCAGCTTCCCTGCCATTGCACCTCGCAAGGAGCCCTCGGCAGGCGCTTCTGCCAGCCCGGCGGGGATTGGCCTGCCTGGGTGGCGGCTTCCAGCCGGATCAGTTGCCCCGCCGGCGTCAGTGCCGCGTCCCCAGGCATTGCCCATCACTCGCGGAAGGCGATGCCATGCTCCAGGCAGAACTCCCGGGCGACCTCCCCGTAGCGCTCCTGCCGGAAGGCGTACCATTTCTCCGCCAGTCCCAGCCGGTGGATGGTGTCCTTGAAGTACCGGAACGCCCCCCGGCCGTGAATGGCGCCGAGCAGTTGGTCCGCCTGTGATTGGTCGTCCTGGCCGGCGGCAAACCTCTCCATCATGTGCCACTCGTCGATCTCGAACCGGTCAGGCAGCGGGATGAATCGGCGTTGCTTGGCCTGGCCCTGCTCCCAGGCCGCCTCTTCATCCTCCTGGATCAGGCGGTCCAGCTCGGCCTGCTCCTTTTGCCAGTCCGGGGCGCTGTCGCCATCGTCGAACGAGTCGACGTCCGAGGGCCCCTCCACGATCCGGTCCTCCAGCCGGTCGTAGTAGCAGGAATGCTCGTCGCTGGTCGTCTCCAGTGCCCCGATAATCTCCTCCAACGCGATCATGGCTTGTCTCCTGAACGAGGCGGCCCTGGCTTGCGGTCGGCACCGCACAAGACAAGATACGCGCCGCGGCCATCTCTGCAAGCAGAGACGTTTTCGCCGACTGGGAGGAATGGTTGCTGCATTGGGCTTGCCCACGGCAAGGCGTTCGGTTCTCTCCTGGCCGGCCCGGCTTCGACTGAAGGGGGCGAGCCAAGAGGCGGTTACCAAGCGAGGCGAACGAAGCGAAGTCTGGTTTGGTTTTCGCGTTCCGGCCGGAGGGGAGGCTATTGGGCGGGCGTGCGGCGGCGGCAGAGAAGGTACAGCGGCACGCCGGCCAGCAGCACGCACACGCCCACCATGGCGCCCCACCGCCGGTAGGCCAGGCTGCTGTAGAGCATCCAGGCGGACATCAGGCAGAAAATGGTCACCGTGACGGGAAACAGCGGCACGCGGAACGGCCGCGGGGCGTTGGGGTCCCTGATCCGCAGGATGACCACGGAGATGCCCGTCAACAGCAGAAAGGCCCAGAAGGCCGGGGCGGTGTATTCCACCGCCGTCTCAAAGCCGTCGCCCAGGGCCTCACGGAACCGCGCGCCCAGGCCCGGCAGCAGGATCAGGATGACGGCGATGGCGCTCTGGACGGCGATGGCGTTGGCCGGCGTGCGGAAGCGGCGGTGCCATTTTCCCAGGAAGCGAAAGCTGGCGTAGTCGTCGCCCAGGGCGCAGATCGCCCGCGAGCCGGTGAAGATGCAGCCGTCCAGGGCGCCCAGCGCGGAGACGGCCACAAGGATGGTAACGGCGAGCATGCCGCCGCTGCCCAGCGACCGCAGCATGGCGTCGGCCGCCACCGCACTGGAGCCGGCCACGCCGTCTATGCCGAGAATGCGAAGGTACGCCGCGTTCACGGCGAGGTACAGCACGGTGATCAGGCCGATGCTGCCCAGCAGCACCCACAGCATGTTTCGGCGCTCGTGTCGCAGCTCCCCGGCCACGTAAGCGGCCTCATTCCACCCCCCGAAGGCGTACAGCACGAACACCATGGCCAGCCCCAGGGCCTTGAAATCCGGCCAGCTTGACGCGGCTGCGGTGGCGGCAGGCGCCGCTGCCGTGGCGGGCGCCGCTGCCGTGGCGGGCGCCGCCGCCGGCCGCGCGATCAGCAGGCCGACCACCACGATCCCCAGCACGCCGATGACCTTGGCCGCCGTCAGCAGGTCCTGCGTCCACTTGGCCGCCCGCAGCCCGATGACGTTGCAGACGGTCAGGATCACCGTGGCCAGCAGGGCGAAGATCATGGGTGCGGGGTGCTCCCGTCCCAGCAGCCCGGCGGCGTAGTCGCCGAAGACGTAGGCCACGGCGGCGATGGAGCCGGTCTGAATGACCGACGCGCGGGCCCAGACGAAGAGGAAGCCGACCGTTCCGCCCAGGGAGCGCGAGAGGTAGGCGTACTCTCCGCCCACGACGGGGTAGGTGGTGGCCAGCTCCGCGTAGCACAGGGCGCCGCACAGGCAGAGGAAGCCCCCGGCCAGCCACGTCAGCAGCATTATCCCTGGGGTGCCCGTGCGGGCCGCGACCAGCGAGGGGGCCCTGTAGATTCCCGCGCCCACAACGATGCCCACGATCACGCAAATGGCGTCGATGACCGAGAGGTGACGCACGGGGGCAGACGGCTGATTCGATGTCATTCAGTGGGCTCCGGTACAGTAAAGAAACCGATGGCAGCGGAGGTAGGTTCGGCCGCCGCCGGCCGCGCCTGCCGCGGGACAGGCCGCCCACGAGGCGGCGCTGGCCGGCAGGGCGAGAGATGAGAGGGTTTTCGCCGGGCTGGTCCGGGGCCTCATGGGGCGATCCTCAACGCTTCTTGAGGGTCACGCCGATGCCCGCGGCGTGCATGTGGAGGAAGAGCGTCTCCAGCTCCGCCCGGGTGGTGACCGCCTCTAGGTACTTCTTCATGGGGCCGGCAGCCGAACGGGCGTTGTGAGCCAGGATGAGCCCGCCCGGCCGGACCAGCGGCAGCAGCTTGTTCAGGTAATCGAAGTAGCCTTCCTTGTCGGCGTCCAGGAAGACGACGTCGATGGGTCCTTGGAGCTTGGCCACCTCCTTGTGGGCGTCGCCCTCGACCAGCGTGACGATCTTGTCCACGCCGGCGCGGCGGAAGTTTTCGCGGGCCAGGGCGGCCCGGCGGGCGTCGATCTCATGGGTCGTGAGCTTACCGCCGGTGGTCCGCAGGGCCAGGCAGAACCAGATGGCCGAGTACCCGTTGGAGGTGCCGATCTCGACCACGTGCTTGGCGCCGACGGCCTCCGTGAGAAGCCGCAGCAGCCGGCCGTCCTCCGGCGGGACGTTCTGCATGCCTCGGGCCTGGTTCAGGCGCATGTCCTCGAGCACGGCGAGGATCTTTTTCTCGGCCTCGGTCTTGGGCAACGGCGAGCCGGCCGTGAGCGGCGCCGCGGCCCGGCCCCGGCGCCCCTCCTGTCCGCCCGGCGGTTGTGCGGCGGTGACGTACGCCAGCAGAGCGATTGCAAATGCCGCCATGAATGCGGTTGCCAGCAGCCTCATCGAATCTCTCCAGTCGGATCAGCCGGTTCCCGGCAGCGACTTGGCCCTTGCGTGATGCGGTCACGGGTTGAGTTCCGGCGCAGCGCCGCTGTCTTTGGTCTGACTTACGCGACGACACGTCAGCGGGACGCCCAAGCCGCAACCGCCCGCCGGCCGTCTTGCACTATTTCTCGGCGACGCGCTTGGCTGTCCAGCGGGTCTGCTTCTCCACTGCGTCGCCGGAGACGGTCCCGCTGCCGGTATCGGCCGTCAGGGAGCCGGTGAAAACCAGCCCGGTGCGGTCCGAGGGGATCTCGAACCGGATGCTCGAGCCCCACACGTAGAAGGCCGGCAGGGCCAGCTCTTCCTGGGGCTTCTTGTCTCGGACGTACGTGGCCAGCAGGCTCTTGTCCTTGCGCTGGATCCGCAGCGTGCCGTTGTTGTCGGCGCGCTCCGGCGCGCGGACCTGCCAGCGGCCGGTGATGTCCAGTGGCTGGCGGCTCGCCGTCCAGGGATAGGTGCCGGCGGACGGCCCGGTCAGCCACTTCTGCGTGCCCTGGATGGCATCGCCTTCCACCGTTCCCTGGTAGACGATCTTGACCTCCTTTTCGGCGATACGCGGGGCGGCGGAGAATTGGATCTGCTTGCCGGCCAGTGACACCTCGGCGATCGGCACCTCTTGGTTGGGGAAGCGGACGGCGCCGCTGAGGGCCTGGAACTGCTGCTCCAGCTTCAGGCTGTTGGAGATCTCTGCCTCGGAGGTCTTGGTTTTCCATTGCCAGGTGCCTCCCACCGGCGCGGGCACCACCCAGAGGTAGATGACTCCGTCATAGGCCTCCTCATGGCGGAGGACCTTGTCCGGCTTCCAGTCGGCCATGTGAAAGCCGTTCGACACCACGCGGGAGCCCGGTTTCAACTGGTCCAGCAGCCGCGGGCGCAGCCGGAGGTTCACGCTGTTCAGCAGGAAGATGGCGACGACGTTGGCCTCCCGGACGTCCGTGACCATGATGTCGGCCAGCTTGAACTTCACCCGGTCGGTGACGCCCGCCTTGGTGGCGTTCTCGTTCGATTCCCGGATCCGCTGCGGGTCCAGGTCCACGCCGAAGCCGCGGGCCTTGAAGTCCTTGGCGGCGGCGACCACGATCCGTCCGTCGCCGCAGCCAAGGTCAAAGACGTAATCCTTGCTGGTGACCTTGGCCAGCTTCAGCATGGCCTCCACCGCCTCCGGGCGGGTGGATACGTAGGGCACGTCCAGCTCGACTGGCTCGGTTTCCTCACACAGGGCCGGGGCAGCAGCAAGGCCCACCACCCAGAAGGCAATGATCGCCCCCAACCACATACGACGAACTTCCGGACTCATGTTGGCTCTCCTTCCAGCAGCATCTCCCGGATGACCTTCAGCACGAGACCATCTCGGGCTGTTCGCGTAAGTATATGCCGGCGGGGGGACTTGGCAAGCCTAATCCCGGGCTCGGAACGGCTGCCAACCGGTGTTGACTGAGGCGTCTTCGCCCCCGGCCGCGGGGCGATTTGCGGTCCTGCCCGGCCGGGGAAACTGCGGCGGGTTCGGCGGTTGCGCGGTACAATGGCCGCCGTGAGTAGGGCCTGTCCCGACTAGCGGAAAGGAGCGAGAACATGAGGCCGGACGGTTTGCCGCGGGGGTCGCTGTTGGTCTGTGGGGCCCTGTTGATGCTGGCGGCGTCCGGGCTGCCCGCCCTGGCCGACACCGACCCGTACGAGGTCTACATCAACACCTCCAAGGACTTCCAGCCCGTCAACCAGGACAAGGACTGGTGCTACGAGTCCTTTCCCAGTTGGACGTACATGCCGTGGACGTACCAGTGGACCATCGGCTACACCGAGGCCTCGGGCGACTGGTCGCTGGCCAACGGCTACAACGGGGCGTTCCTGGACTGGGGCAATACCTGGGTGGACGGGGTCGACAAGCTGGCGTGGATCAACCAGTTCGGGCTGCGGTTCTACATGGACCACACCGCCGCCAAGCGCTACCTGCACCTGTGGGACGGCAACCAGACGCCGCCCTACGACGAGCTGCACAGCAACGGCATGCGGACCAAGCCGGTCAACGAGGAGATGCGGGCCACCCTGCAAGACTACATCCAGACCCACATCAACAACGTCATAAGCTCCCCGTACCGGGCCGCCTACGCCCTGGACGACGAGATCTCCTGGGGTCACTTCGTCCATCCCACGATGTGGCAGATCACGGACGAGCCGGGCGCCTACCAGAGCTGGCTGAGCGAGATCTACGGCCCCGCCGCCCCCAGCTACAGCGGCTGGATCACCTACGAGAACATCCGCGGCTACCTGCCGACGTGGAAGATCCGCACCTTCGACGCCAGTCAGCTGATGGACCAGTGGACCTTCAACGATTCCTACTGGCTGAACTTCATCGGCGACCTGGTGGAGTACGCCAACAGCATCGATCCGCACACGCCGTGCGGCTTCGTCGGCGGCCAGTGCCCCAACGCCTTCGGCGGCTACGACTACGCCAAGATCATGAACAAGGTCCAGTACATCGAGTCCTACGACCTGGGCCGGTCCAACTCGCTGATCCGCTCCTTCAACCCCGGCAACGCCATCCCCTCGGTGACCACCCACTTCCACAGCTCCGTGCAGCAGACCGTGTGGATGACGTGGTACTACCTCGCCCACGGCAACCGCGGCCACATCGGCTGGGTGCAGAACTGGTTCGACGGCACCACGCCCAGGCCGTGGCACGCCCAGGTGGCCCCGCACTACCTCGAGGCCGGCCAGACCATCGGGCCGCTGATGGCGCGGGCGGAGTGGAAGCACGACAAGGTGGCGATCCTGTACAACCACGCCTCCATCCAGATGTCGTGGATCCTGGACGCCGAGGCCCACGGGTCGACCTGGGTCAACCGCAACGGCGACTACAAGCGCGGCTCGTCGCACATGGTCCGCCGGGCCTGGGAGAACATGCTCCGCGACGAGGGCATCCAGCACACCTACATCAGCTACGACGACCTGATCCGCGACGGCGTGCCGGATGAGTACAGCGTGCTGATCCTGCCCGCCGCCCTGTGCCTGTCCGACGCCGAGGCCCGCCGCATCCAGGAGTTCTGCGCCGCCGGCGGCACCGTCATCGCCGACTACCTCCCCGGGCTGTGGGACCAGCACGGCAAGGGCCGCACCGACGGCGGCGTGCTGGACGAGATGTTCGGCGTCGCCCACGACCCCAACCTCGGCCGCGGCGACGTTTTCCAGACCAACCTGTGGTGCGAGGTGGACCAGGACCTGAACTTCTACTGGTCCAACTACCAGACCTTCCTGACCAACGGCAACACCTGCATCATGGACCCCAGCGGCTTCTACAAGGCCGTGCGGAACATGCCCACCATGAACGTCAACCCCTACGGTGAGGGCACGGCCGTGCTCATGAACCTCTCGCCGCAGTGGTACAACGCCTACCGCGTGGCCGGGTTCCAGCAGGCTGCCGACGCCCGGGCGGTGTTCATGCAGTACGTCCACGACACCGGCATCCAACGCTGGGTCGAGATCGAGGACGCCGGCCCCGCCGAGCACGGCTACGAGATCACCTACTGGACCAAGGACGGCCGCACCATCGTGTTCGTGTGCCTGAACTACGAGGAGCTGGTCAGCAGCAGCACGGTGGGGCTGCGGAGCAACACCGTCCCCATCACGCTGTCGTTCTACGCCCCCGTCACCGACCTGCGCAACGAGCGCACGGGGGCGGCGCTGGGCAGCGGCGACCGCTTCGACTTCAACTGGATCATGAACGAGGCCCTGGTGCTCAGCTTCGCCGGCGGCCCGCCGGGAATCTATCCCGGCGACGCCAACTTCGACGGCTGCGTGGACGGGCTGGACTACGACCGCTGGTCTGGGCATTACGAGACGCTCGCCGGCTGGACGGCCGGCGACTTCAACGGCGATGGCGCCGTGGACGGGCTGGATTACAACCTCTGGTCGCTGAACTACCAGGCCGGCTGCGAGGCCGCCGGCGCTGGCGTGCCCGAGCCCGCCTGCACACTGCTACTGGCCGCAGGCCTCTGGGCGGTGAGGCGGCGACGGCGCACGGCCTAGGTCATGTCGATGGGTTGGGCTGATACGGCGGGACGCCTGCTTCCCGCCCGCGCGCAGGCAGCTCCCGGCAGGTGAGCGTCTTGCCCGCTCAGGCGGGAGAGACTCCGATGCAGCCATTGCCGAGATGGCCGCGGTGCCTTGCCGTCGGGGCCGCCCTCTTGCTGATCGGCCTGGCCGGCTGCGCCGGCGGCGGGAAGGAGCTATCCATGTCCCAGGGGTTCAACCGTTGGCTTAAGGACCGCGGCCTCTCCGCCAGCGGCGACGCGACCCAAGGCCCGGACGCCATCTTCATTCCCGACGTCCCCGCTTCCCAGACGGAAGGCGGCTGGCCTCGCCCGACGGCCTGGCCCCGAGCCGCCACGCTGAGCTTCGTTTTCCTGGACGGCTCGGGCGACACGCCGCAGGCCCCGACGAAGATGAGGCTGCTGACCGGCGGCGGCGTGCTCTTTGCCCGCTTCGACTGCCGCGACGATGATGCCGAAAGGCTCGTCTGCACCTCGCTCGGCCGGGACGCGCCTCACCTGTGGCGCGACGACTGTGTCGAGCTGATTTTCCGTCCCAAGGCCGACGCCGGCGTCGGCACCGCCCACATCATTGTGAACCCCATGGGTGCGATGTCGGATTCGGCCGATGGGGCGAGCGGGGCGGCCGGCGCATCCTGGGACCCTCCCTTCCGCCGGCGCTGCCGCATCACGAAGGCCGGCTGGGCGGCCGAGCTGGCCATGCCCCTGCGGGCCTTTGTACCCACGGGGCCGGTGCCGGCGGTCTGGCGGGCCAACTTCTCCCGCTCCCGCCCCGGCCGGGAAGGCGTGTTCGCCGAGGACACCGGCTGGCGGGCCACCGGCAGCCTGCGGATCAACGTGCCCGACAGCTTCGGCTGGCTGTACTTCCAGGCCGTCGAGAGGAAACGGGTGATCCCGCCGTTGGCAAGCTTCAGGCCGGGCGGGCGGGACCTGCTGGCCGAACTCAGGGACACGGGCAGGCTTCAGCGGATCCTGCGTGCCCGCTACGGCCGGCCGGCGGCGATCGCTGCCCGCGGCGAGGCCGGACAGCTCGCGCCCGAGGCCAGGATCGAGCTTTCGGCCTTGGCCGAGGGGACCGAGATCGGCCTGGAGCCCACCGCCGCGACGCTGCATCAAGACCGCGATGCGATCATCCTCCGCGTCCGCTGCCAGGAAAGCGACCTGAAGTCGCCGGCGGCGGCCGCCCCGGCCGCGGCGCTCTCGGCCGACGACGTCAGCATCTACCTGGCCCCGTGGCGGAAGGAGT
>LJUF01000081.1 GCA_001303665.1 Phycisphaerae bacterium SM23_33
AAGCCTTTTGCTGGCAATAGTTTGCGCGGACGGCCTGGGGCCGGGGGCGTGAGGGGGGCTGTTCCAGAGGGCGTTCAAATCCCGTCAAAAGGGGTTCACTCGATGGGGGGAAGAGTGGGCGGTAGCGGCCGGCGGGACAGCGGGGCGTGGTCCGCAATCCGACAGTCGTAATCGGAGACTGGTGATCCGTAACCGGTAATCCGTGACCCGCAGCCCGTAATCCGTGACCCGTAATCAGTGACCGGTAATCCGTAGCTCGCAGTCCGGGGCCGGGGTCCGGGGGCGGGCGCCCAAACCCGGGAATCGAAGGCCGTCAGTCGGCGATCACGAGGACGCCGGTGCCGCTGATGCGGTCGGCCTTGAGGTCCTGGAGGGCGCGGTTGGCTTCGGCGAGGGGATAGGTGGTGGTGTGGGGGCGGATGGGGATTTGGGCGGCCTCGGCGAGCAGCTCGCGGCCGTCGGCGCGGGTGTTGGCGGTGACGGAATGGATGTTGCGCTCGTAGAAGATGTGCTTGTCGTAGTCCAGGGGCGGCAGGGGGGTCATGTAGATGCCGGCCAGTGAGAGGGTGCCGCCTTTTTCGAGCTTTTCCAGTGCCGGGGGCACCAGCTCGCCGGCGGGGGCGAAGATGATGGCGCTGTCGGCCTTGACGGGCATGTCCTGGGCCCTTTCGCCGACCCAGGCGGCGCCCATCTGGCGGGCCAGCCGGCGGTGGGATTCCCCGCGCGTAACGACGTACACCTGGCAGCCGCGATGCAGCGCAATCTGGATGACCACATGGGCGCTGGAGCCGAAGCCGTAGATGGCCAGGCGGCCGCCGTCGGGAAGCTGGCTCCGCCGCAGGGCGCGGTAGCCGATGATGCCGGCGCACAGCAGGGGGGCGGCGTCGGCGTCGCCGAAGGCGTCGGGGATCTCGTAGGCGAAGTCTTCGGGGACCAGGGCGAGCTCGGCGTAGCCGCCGTCGGCGTGGTAGCCGGTGAAGCGGGACTCTTGGCAGAGGTTTTCCCTATCGGCCCGGCAGAACGGGCAGCGGCCGCAGGTGTGCCGCAGCCAGGCGATGCCTACGCGCTGGCCCGGCTTCAGGCGCTTGCAGCCGGGGCCCGCCGCGTCCACGACGCCGACCGCCTGGTGGCCGGGGATCACCGGCAGCCTGGCCGGGGGCAGCTCCTTCTCGATGACGTGCAGGTCGGTGCGGCAGATGCCGCAGGCCTTGACCCTCACGCGGACCTCGCCGGGCTCGGGCTGCGGGTCGGGCAGGTCGCGAAGCCGAAGCGGGGCGTTTTCGACCGGCCCGTATTGTTCCAGCAGCATGGCCTTCAAGGCTGGGCCTCCTCAGGGATTCCGCCAGGCGTCCGACTCGCCCTGGTGGGGGTCTTCGAGGGCCTGGGTGGGGCTGACCAGCCGGCCGGTGCGGTACTGCCGCTGGAGGAACCAGCGCCGGATCGCCCGGTAGGGCTTGGTGAGCTTGCGGTGCAGCCAGTGCCAGCCGGCCCGGCGCCGCGAGAGCCGTTGCTCCTCTGGGGTGAGTTCGTCCGGGGCCAGCCGCCGCTTGTGCTTGTACAGATGGTAGAGGTCCTTGTCCTGGACGTAGCGCACGAGGCGGGCGGCGACGGGCCGCAGCGGCCAGGGCCAGTCGTCGCGGCGGCGGATGGCGATCTGGAAGTCAATCAGGAAGGCCTGCCCGCCGGCGCCGACCAGCATGTTGGAGCGCTTGTCGGCGTCCACGTAGGCGACGCCGCGGGCGTGGACGGCCTGGAGGATCGCTTGCATGCGGTCGAAGTAGCCGGACGGGACGGGGTCGCCATGGTGCAGGGTGCGGGCGTCGATGTACTCGACGGCGAAGCCGGTCTGCCCGACGCAGCCGAGCCAGCGCGGCACGCCTTGGACGCCTTCCAGGGCGGCGTAGATGGCCCGTTCGTGGTCCCGGCTGAGCCGGCCGAGCCACGCCAGCGGCAGCCCGCAGAACGGCTGGGCGCGGTAGAACTTCACCACGATCTTGTCCGCGGGCGCGGCGCCGGTGGCGCCAACGGCCTCGTACAGTGTAGTGGCGGCGTAGAAGTCGTGCTTGAAGACGCGGGCCAGGCGGTAGGTCGCCCCGGCGATGGTGATCTCCTGCGGCGGCGGGGCCGGCAGGGCGAACAACTGCGTGTTTTGGCGTCGCCTGGACATTCGCGCACATTCGATGGAGCGGCCGGTTGCCTGGCTCAGCGGCCTGCCGCGATGGCCTGGCGGACATCCTTGGCGAAGGCCTTGGCGGCGGCGGCGATAGCCTCCGGCCAGCTCATGTCGGCGTACTCGGGCTTGCCGAAGGCGTAGATGACGGACCGGCTGGCGTTGACGATGGCGCCGGTGCCGTCGGCCTTGAAGGCCGCGGCGCAATCGGCCGCCGTGGCTCCCTGGGCGCCGTAGCCCGGCAGCAGGAAGATCTGCCGGGGCATGATCTGGCGCAGCCGGCGGGCCTCGGCCGGGAAGGTCGCCCCGACCACGGCGCCGACACAGGAATAGCCGCTGTCGCCCACCAGGCCTTCGCCGGCGCCGACCCTGGCCACCCACTCGGCGATGTGCTCGTAGAACTTCCTGCCGGAGGCGTCGGCGAAGTCCTGGATCTCCGCGGCCGAGGGGTTGGAGGTCCTTACCAGAACAAAGATTCCTTTGCCGGCCTCGCGGGCAGCGTCTACGAAGGGCATGAGGCCGTCGGCGCCGAAGTAGCCGCTGACGGTGATGGCGTCGGGGGCGTTCTCGCCGGCCAGGTGGGCGGCGGCGTACTGGGCGGCGGTGGAGCCGATGTCGCCGCGCTTGACGTCGGCGATCACGATCAAGCCCCTGCGTTGGGCGGCCCGGACGACTTCGGTGAAGGCGGCCACGCCCGCGTAGCCGTACCGCTCGAAGCAGGCGATCTGCGGCTTGACGGCCGGGACCACATCCGCCACGGCCTTAATCACCTCGTCGCAGAAGGCTTGAACGGCCGCCACGGACGCCAATTCCTCGAGGTCCTCCTGCAGCCGGGGCCAGGTCCGCTTCACCTGCTCGGGAAACCCTGGCGGGAGGCGATCGAGCACCGGGTCCAGCCCCACGCAGACGGGTGAGCCTTTTGCCTCGATGGCGGCCAGCAGTCTGTCGGCGAAGTTTTCGGCCACTGAGGCGCTCCTTTCCGCAGGCTTTATATCGCGCCGAAGTCGCCCTTGGAAGCTTGTCCCGCCGGCGGGGTTTTGCTAGTGTGGAATACAGGAGACCGCCATGATTGAGCGGGACAACTTGCCGGAATTCATCGAAGGCCTCAATGCCCGGATCGTCGCCATCCGGGACTCCCTTTGACCTGCCTGCGCGGCAGCAGGAAATGTCCCAGATCGAGCAGCGGATGTCCGCGCCGAACTTCTGGGACGACCAGGAATCGGCCCGGAAGACCGTGGCCCAGCTGAAGGAGCTCAAGGCGGTGGTCGCGCCGGCGGCCGAGCTGTGGCGGCGCGTCGAGGATCTCCAGGCGATGTACGAGCTGGGGGCCGAGGCGGAGGATGCCGGCACGCTGGCGGAGGCGGCGGAGGAGGCCCGCAAGGTCGCCGCCGACCTGGAGCGGCTGGAGTTGCGGACGATGCTGTCGGGCCCGCACGACGCCGAAAGCTGCGACTGGGCCGAGATGCTGCTGCGGATGTACCTGCGGTACTTCGAGCGGACCGAGCTGTCGGCCGAGGAGATCGACCGCGTCCCCGGCGAGGAGGCGGGCATCCGCTCGGTGACCCTCCAGGTGAAGGGCCCGTACGCCTACGGCTACCTTTCCTGCGAGCGGGGGGTGCACCGGCTGGTGCGGATCAGCCCGTTCGACGCCGCCAAGAGGCGGCACACCAGCTTCGCCTCGGTGGACGTGCTGCCGGAGCTGGACGAGATCGAGATCCAGGTCGACTGGGGCAAGGACGTCCGCGAGGAGACTTATCGCTCCCACGGCGCCGGCGGGCAGCACGTGAACAAGGTCTCCTCGGCGGTGCGGCTGACGCACCTGCCCAGCGGCATCGTGGTGCAGTGCCAGAACGAGCGCTCGCAGCACCAGAACCGGGCCAACGCCCGGAAGATGCTTCAGGCGAAGCTCTACCAGCGCGAGATGGCCAAGCGCGACGCCGAACTGGCCAGGATGTACGGGGAAAAAGGGGAGATCGCCTTCGGCTACCAGATTCGCTCGTACGTGCTGTACCCCTACCAGCTCGTCCGCGACGAGCGGACCGACCTGAAGGTCCCCAACGCCACCGCGGTACTGGACGGCGACGTGGGTGCCTTCATCACCGCGGGCCTGCGCCACCGGCTGAAGCAGAAATAGGCTCTGGCCGCCGCGGCGGCCGGGAATGGCCGGGCAGGCGAATCAGTCCAGGAAGATGACCAGCCCGCCGTGAAGCAGGGCGCAGGCGAGCGCAATGATGGCCAGCACCCGGTGCCACTTGAAAAGGAGCTTGCGTTTTTTCGGCATGAACCATCCGGTCAGGAACGTCGCCGCCACGAAAGTAAAGGTGACGATCCCCATGGGCGCGATGAGCCGGGCCGGGGCGGCCTCTTTGTGCCCGGCTTCCTCGCCGGCCAGGGCGGCCGCCGGGGCCAGACAAACCACCGCCGCGACAAGCAAGCCGGCGATGCCCTTGCCCACCCACCTTGGGCCGCCGTGGAAGACTTTTCCTGACTTTGATCTCATGGGCGTTTCTCCCTGCGTTTGGCGGGGCGCTGCCATACCGGCTCGGCGGAGTCCGGAACGGCCGGT
This sequence comes from Phycisphaerae bacterium SM23_33, assembly GCA_001303665.1. Lineage (GTDB taxonomy): Bacteria > Planctomycetota > Phycisphaerae > SM23-33 > SM23-33 > SM23-33. Next base: position 4,737 of record LJUF01000081.1, read on the forward strand.
CCCCCGGCTACCACGGCAATCATATCACCGATGCCTCGAAATGGCACGGTGCTCCTGAGGCCCTGCGCGTGACTGCGGCGGGCGGGAATGGGTGCCGGTGCGGGCCTTGCCGGGCCCGTTTTCGGTCAAGTACAATTTCCGGCCCGTCTGGTGGGTGGGGCTGTGGAAGGCAGAGGCGAGCGAATCGAAGGAGCCCTCGCGATGAAAGGCGCAAAGATCCTTGCGGTATCGGTGCTTTTGAGCTGGATCGGCTGGGGCAGCGCAGCGGCTGAATCCCTGGTGACGGTGCGGTTTGGCGAGCAGGACACCTGCCAGGTCGCCGGCGTGACCAGCATCGAACCGGGCAAGGACGGCCCCGGCGGGGTGATCCGGTTCAACCTGGATAAGCTGCCCGAGGCCGCCCAGGTCAGGAAGGCCCTGCTGCGGATGTGGGTGCACTTGGAGGGCAGGTCAGGCCGGGACTTCGGAGTAAGCCGGTGGGACGATCCGGCCTTCGACGGCTTCAAGGTGTGGCAGGTGGGCGGCGCGGCGGAGCCGCTGGCGGTGTCCTTTCCCTCTGCCTTCACCTCGCTGGCCTGTCACGAGTGGGACGTGACCCCGGCGGTGCAGGCCTGGGCCGCCAAGCCGGCGTCCAACAAGGGCCTCAAGACCGACTTCCCCCTGCCGCCGGTGGATCTCCAGCCGGCCTGGCAGCGGCCGTACTTGCAGGTCACTTACGTCGGGCCGAATCCGAATCATCCGGTCCAGCCGAAGGACCTGAAGGCGTTCTATCGCTGCGGCCAGGTGTTCCTGACCTGGAAGCAGACTCCTTACGACGGGGCCTTTTTTGACTCCACCTACCGGGTGTACATGCACGCCGAGCCCATCACGGCGGGGAATCTCCACCGCGCCGAGCTGCTGGGCGAGGTGCACAAGAACTCGCAGCTCAACTACCGCCGCAGCGCCTACTCGCGCGACGGCCTGGGCAGCTACGCCGGCTACCAGCACCTGGCGGCCATTCAGGGCGTCACCAAGACCAAGGACATGACCGGCAAGATGTACTGGGACGCGGTGATGGCCAAGATCCCCACCCGCTACAACTTCGTCATCGAGGACGCCTGGCCGCAGAAGATCGAAGGCGGCAAGTGGCTGGAAGACGCCAAGGTGCTGGGCTACGGCCTGCGGGAGCTGAAGGGGCCGGAACTTTCCGACGACACGGGTCTGTTCGTTTACACCGTCGCCAAGGCCGGCAAGGCCCACTTCGCGGTGACCTCGGTGATCGAGGGCAACGAGAACCGCCAGGACTTTTCCCCGGCCAACGCCCTCACCGAGCCGGTCCAGATGGAGCTGGCCACGCCCAGGCCCATCCTCCAGGTGGCCTTCCACCGCATGGACGAGGGCTACCCCCACCAGAAGCATGAGATGCGCGAGTACGCCTACTGGGGCGGCCCCGGCGCGGGGCTGGCGATCGACCCGTCCACGCCATTCTACTTTCGGATCAACCCGCCGGGCGAGTTCGTCGGCTACGGTGGGCGGCGGGGCGAGGCCTGGCTCACAGTGGAGCCGTGGTGGTCTCACGGCGGGGCGACCGTGGTGGTGGACGGGGTGTACCTGCCGCCGACGCGGCTGGCGCCGTTCCCGCCCACCCGCGTGCCCTTCAGCAGCGGCGGGTGGAAGGCCGCCGACGAGTATTATTACGGCGGGCGGAAGGGCCCCGCCGCCGGCCTGGCCTGGGGTCATCGCAGCCGCCTGACCAACTTCTACGGCTACCACGACCGCATGAATACCGGCCAGGACCCACGCCAGGCCACCGTCCGCCCCTTCCTGGAAAACCGCGCCCTGCGCGAGCTGGAGTTCTTCTTCCAGGAATTTCCCCAGGCCAGCCGCGACCGCGTCCGGGCCACGGGCGAAAGCAAAGCCCTGCTGCTGGCCATCCACCATCCGGATGTCTTCGCCCATTGCAGCGCCGCCCAGGAGGAGATCTGGACCTCCAAGCGACAGGCCCATCAGTGGGGGATGGTGGGCAAGCGCCAGTGGCGGCTCAAGAACGACGTGAACGAGAACGCCTGGGACTACAACGACCCGGTGTGGTACTCGAAGCGCTTTCCGGAGCAGGCCTGGCCGTTCATCTCCCAGTGCATGAGCCCCAACTACGCCCGGGGCGACCAGACCCACTGGGGCGACAGCGGCTACCCGGCCTTTTACCTGGCCATGGCCGCCGAGAGGCGCGGCGGGCAGTGGTGGTGGGTGGACATCGGCGACGCCCCCAACGGCCAGTGGATGCCCATCCCCCGCAACCAGGCGTACCTGGCCTTCACCAGCGTCAACTTCTGCGAGAAGCCCCAGCAGGAATGGCGCAAGGAGCCGCGCGGCTCGCTCAACGGCTACCTCACCTGGCATGCCCCGGAGATGCCATTCAAGGCGGCCAAGACGCCGGCCGGTAAGACACCCGAGAAGCTCGCCCTGCCGCTGGACATGGTGGACGCGCCCGGACGCTTCGAGGTGGCGGTCCGCATCGGCGACCACGGGCTGATCCAGAACGGCCAGTGCGTCCCGCCCACGACGGCCCGGTTCGGCGCCTGCGACATCACGCCCTGGCGGCTCCAGCAGTTCAAGGTCGAGAAGGGCCGAAAGTATCTCTGGAGCAACCGCAAGGTCGCCACCGGGCAGCTTCTCCAGGCCGGCGTGGTCGAGGCCGACCAGCGCGGGCTCCTCACCATCCCGGGCTTCTTCGTGGACCGCGACCCCACGGGCAACAAGCTGTCGGTCGAGCCGGCCGGGGGCGAGAAGCTGCCCGAGGTGGACGAAACCGCCAAGGTCGGCGAGCTTTCCTACGCCGAATACGTCCAGGCCTGCCGCAACCCGGTGCTGTTCCCGCGGGTCAGGCCGCCTTCGACGAAGTTCACCATCGCCGAGTTCACCTACGTGGGCCGCGGCAACCCCGACGGCAGCGTCAGCTTCAGGGGCGGCTCGTTCGGGCAGGCCTACGACACCATCGTGCAGATCGAAAAGGCAGGCCCCTACGTCATCGCCGTGCGGGCCAAGGCCCAGTTTGGCGCCGCCTGGCCGCTGATGAGCCTGGGGCTGGGCGGCAAGTACGGCCGGCGGATGGAAACCAAGCTGGTCGACACCACCGAGTACGCCTCCTACTGCTGGTACGCGCCGCTGGAGGCGGGCAAGCTGCGGGTGCGGCTGAACGCGCACGCCGACTATTATGCCCGGCCGGTGCTGCCGGCGCTGGCCGAGAAGTGGCTGCACCTGGCCGACCTGACCTTCACGCGGATGGATGAGGCGACCGCTGCCAAGACCGCGGTGGAAATCCGCATCTCGCCGCGGCAGGTGACGATCCCGGTGGGCATGCCGATTCACTTCCAGGCCACGGTCCTCAACGGCCTGGGTGAGCCCATGCAGGCGCCGGTCAAGTGGAGTTTGCCGGGGCTCAAGTACGCCGGGCGAGCGCCGGCCGAGGTCGACTCCGAGGGGCGATTCAAGGCCTTCAGGCCCGACGATTACCTTGTTGTGGCTGAGGCGGCGGGAATCAAAGGCTCGGCCCCCATCACGGCGGGCGAGGTGTTCACCGCCGACTTCAATCACTGCGGGGCCTTCGTGCCCGGCTGGTCCAGCCTGGACCTGTCCGACAGGCCGGGCAAGTGGCACCCGCCCGGCCGCGGGCACCAGCTCCTGAATTCCCTGTGGCAGCACAGCGATTCCGTCAAATCCATCCTGCTGTGGGACCACGGCACGTTCTGGACCGACTGCTCCATCCAGGCCGACGTCTTCCTGACGCCCCGCGGGCGCGGCGAGCCATTCCAGCTCGGCAAAGGCCAGAAGGTCGTGCACGGCCTGGTCATCCGGGCCGCCGGCAGGGACAACCACTACCGGCTGGAGGTCGAGCGCCGCGACGACGGCAGCGAGGCCCGCCTCATCAGGCGTCTTGCCGGCGCCGAGACGGTGCTGGCCAGGACCGACAGTCCGCCGGGGCTGGCGCCATTCGACTGGCAGGCCAACCCCATGTGCCCCGGCTGGCACGACCTGTCGCAACTGCACGCTGAGGAGAGGGGCCTGCACCTGTGGCGGATGGACCGCATGAAGCTCCAGGCCGTCGGGGCGACCCTGCGGGCCTGGATCAACGGCGGGGAGGTCTTCCCCGAGGGCGTCGAGGACGCCCAGCTCAAGGTCGGCTCGGCCGGCCTGTACGCGGGCAGCCGGGCGGTCTTCGACAACCTCCAGGTCCGCCCGGCGAAATGAACCCGCCGCCCGCCGCGCCGCCGGGGCGGGCCGGGCTCGGGCAATTCAGCCGGTCCGACACCGCCGACGGCGGGTTTAACCGCTATGACGGCCGGGCGGAGCGGCCGGTATGCATCCGGCCCGGGGCGCACTGCGGAAGGAAGCGTTAGAAATGAAAAGGCTGACCGCGGGAACGATCCTGGCGATGTTCCTCACTGCGGGCGCGGCGCAGGCGGCGGTGGTGGTCGAGCGCTGGGGCATCTCAGGGCATCTCCAGCATCCCAACACGCTGCTGTACGAGCTGGCGGGCGAGGCCGGCACGGTGATGCGCTTTGACCTGTCAGCGTTGCCGAAGGGGACGAAGGTCTACCGGGCGCGGCTGTTCTTCTTCCGCGGCGGGCGCTACGGCTCGGCGTTCGAGGTCGTGCCGGTCCGGCGCGAGGGCGGGAGCAAGGACGCCCCGTTGAAGGCAGCCGGCCGGCCGCTGGCCCTGGCGGCTCCTTACTATCGCTGGTTCGACGCCACCGAGGTGGTCCGTGGCTGGGCGGGGGCGGGCCAGAGGCAGGGCCTGCTGCTGCTGCGCAAGGCCCCGGCCTTCACCGAAGGCCAGACGTACCTGGAGATCGCCTACGAAGGGCAACTCGAATCTCCGCCCAAGCAGGTCAGCCAGGTGAAGGCCTTCTGCCGCGCCGGCCAGGTGTTCATTACCTTCCGGGAGATCGAGGACTACGACACGGCCAAGGACAAGATGACCTGGGGCGAGCTGGCCGGACGCTTCCAGGGGCTGGACTACGGAGGCCCCGTCCCACGTGACGAGCCGCGCGAGGTCCGCTACCGCGTGTACACGCACGACAAGCCCATCACGGCGGCGACGATCGGGCAGTCGGAGTTGCTGGCCGAGGTGGTGCCCGGCTCGGGGTACAACACCCGCCGGGTGCCGGCGGGTGACTTCAGCCACCAGCGCCCAAAGGCGGTGGCCATGCGCCTGGCCGTGGAGGCCGAAAAGCCTCTGCCGGCGGGGACGGGCCTGTACGTGCACACGGTCGGCCGCCACGGCCAACGGCACTACGCCGTCGTCAGCGCCGTCAACGGGGTGGAGAACACGGTGGACATCTCGCCGGCCAACGTGGTCGGTCCTATCCAGCAGCGGCCGGCGGCGCCCGAGCCGGTGCTCCAGATGGACAACACCACCGAGGTACGTGGCGGCACGTATCACGAGCAGTGGTATTCGTTCTGGGCGGCGGAGCCGCTGGCTCCGCGGCCGCTGCGGTACGACCTGGCGGTGGGGTCCTGCCCGGACACGATGGCCCGGCCGGCGCCGCTTCACGTCACCCGCGGACACACCTGGGGCGACGGCCCGGAGATGCCCGGCCCCGGCCCCCGGCACGAGGTGGTCATGAGCCACAGTGCCGAGGGGCCCTACAACGGCATCTGGACCGGCGTCAACGACGCCGAGTTCACGCTGAAGGGCATCGAGCAGGGCCGCTGGCAGCCCTTCGTCCAGCGCCGCCAGGAGGCCCTGATCCGCTGGATACAGGCCAACTGGCCGATCGACCCGCAGCGGATCTCGTCGGGCGTCGGGGCCTGGGGCCTGTGGGAGCTGCGCCGGGGCGAGCTGTACGCGTGCATCAACGGTTGGGGCATGCCCGAGGTCACCAAGGGCTTCCAGTTGTGGCATTGGTCCCAGGCGGTGTGGGGCACCCCCGAGGTGTACAAGGACAAGCCCGACCAGGAGAACCCCTGGGTGCTTCAGGACTACAGCCGCTTCGTGCTGGCCAACCCCGAGACGGAGCTGCCGTACTTCAACATCCACACCGGCTGGGGCATGCACAGCACGGAGATGGGCTGGCCCCCGTGGCCGCGGTTCATCCGGGCGATGATCGAAACCAAACGGGCCTTCTGCATGCACTCCCGTGCCGTGGAGGCGGCCATGCAGAAGGGCCTCATCAGCATCCGGCGCGACCAGTCGCTACCGGCCTTCGGCAACTGCTCGCTGGACGACAATATCGGCGACGGCGAGCTGGGCTCCGGCCGGGCCTTCGGCCAGGTCAACGGCCACCTGGTGTGGGAAAGCGCCACGATCGTGGACGAGCCCGGCGTGTACGCCATCACCGTGTATCTGTGGGACACGGCGCCGCTGCCGGAGTGCACCGTGGATCTGACCCCGCGCCGGTGCCGGCGATTCACGGCCAAGCCCGGCGAGAAGTTCCTCTGGCGCAACACCACCGCCGCCGACGGCAAGGTGGTCCAGAGCGGCGAGGCCCCAGCCGACAAGCTGGGCCTGGTGACCCTCCCCAAGCTCAAGGTGACCAAGGCCAAGCACCGGATCTGGATCAGCCGCAAGTAGCCTCGGGCCGCCGCCCGGCCTCTGGCGGAGCCGGCGAGATGAGAGGAAAAATCGGGCCCTTGACGTTGCGCTTGGCGGCTGCACTGGCCCTGGCTGCCCTGCCGGTCGCGCCGGGCGAGGCCCGGGCCCAAATGGTCGTCCAGCGCTGGGCCGTCGGGCAGCAGGCCGCGCATCCGGGCACCATCCAGGTACTCGACCCCGGCGGGGGCGCCCCCGTCATCAACGTCGATCTCCAGGTGCTGGGGAGAAACACGCGGATTCACCGTGCGCTGCTGTTTGTGAATCGCCGGCAACTCGACCCGGCCGACCCGGAGGCGATGCTGGACAACGAGGTCTTCCCGATCCTGACCCCGGGGGAGGCCCTGAAGCTCACCGAGCGGCCGCTCGCCGTGGCGCCGCCCCGGCTGGACTGCTTCGACGCCACCGAAATCGTCCAAGGGTGGGTCCGCGACCCGAAGACCAATCACGGGCTGCTGGTCGAGCACCTGCCCGGCTGGGTGGCCGAAGACACGCACCTGGAAATCGCCTATGCTGGCAGGCCGATCCGGGTGCCCCGCCAGGCGGCGGGGCTCAAGGTACGCCACTCCGCCGGCCAGACGTTCATCACCTGGGCCGAGATCGACCCGCTCGTCGCCGCCGAGAAGGTCACCTGGGGCCAGATCAAGGAGAAGCTCGCCCAGGCCGGCGGGGCCTTCCACTACCACATCTACACCCACACCCAGCCGATCGACGAGAAGACAATCGCCTCGGCGGAGCTGCTGGCCCGCGTGGGCCCGCTGTCGGGCTACAACACCAGCGGGCGGAACGTGGAGTACCTCACGGGCCAGGCCATGATCAAGCCCGACCGCATGGGTGAGCTCACCGAGAACCACAATCAGCTCGTCAACGCCTGGGACATGGACCACCCGCGGATGGACCGCTGCCCCGTTCAGCGGCTGGTGATCTTCGAGCGGGCCGGCCCGCTGCCGGTCGGCACGGGCCTGTACGTGCACAGCCCGCCGCGCCCCGGCCGGCGGTACTACGCGGTGGTCTCCTGCCTGGAAGGCACCGAGAACACCGTGGATTTTTCGCCGGCCAATAGCCTGACCGAGCCGGTGGACGAGACCGCCGGCCCCGGCGAGCCCGTGTGCCAGGGCGAGGGGCTGCACGGGCCGTTCTTCGACTACCCCGGCAGCCGGAAGGTCTACGTGCAGTGGTGCGCCCCGCCGCTGTCCCCCCGGCCGAACATGTACTTCAACTGGTCCGTGCTCGTCCCGCCGAAGGTCAAGGACGGCGCCCCGGTGGAGCTGTACTTTCACCCGGCCGACCACTCCCACGCCCAGCCGGCGCGGAAGCTGCTGGCCGACAGCATACAGATCGCCGCGCAGGACTATCCTTTCAGCGGCTGGTACGGCTTCAACGAGTTCGCCGGCACGCTGCGGAACCCGCGCGAGGGCTACGTCCGCGACCACACCCAGAAGCGGATCGCGGCCTTCCTGGACTGGGCCGTCAGCAAGTTCCCCATCGACCCCGAGCGCGTGCTGGCCGTGGGCTGGGACGGGGCCGCCCTGACGGCGCTGCATCAGCCGCAGCGCTTCGCCTGCGTCCTGATCGAAGGCTTCCAGGCCCAGGTGCTGGAGGCCCAGGCGGCGGGGAAGTTCGCCTCCGCCTGGGGGCCCAGGAGCCCGCACGTCCGCGACGAGCGCGACCGCCCCGCCTGGAGCTGGGCCGAGCTGGACAAGCTCGTCCTGGAAAGCGCCAAGGACCCGCTGCCGCTGTTCGTGTGCCAGGGATACAGTTGGGGGCGGGCCTCCAGCGCCTGGGGAAAAGGCCAGGGGCGGTTCTACCAGGCGGCGCTGAAGGCCCGCCAGCCCATCCAGGCCGACTGGACCTGGGCCGGCGGCAGGCTGGCGGCCCCCGACAAGTACACCGGCCTGTGGCGCGGGCTGGACCTGACCCGGCGAACGCCCATCGCCGCGCTGACCAACTCCTCGCTGGACTCGGACGAGGAATCCAACGGCCAGATGAACATGGCCTATTCCTGGAAGGACGTGACCGACCAGCCGCAGGAGTTCGCCATGACCCTGGTCAACGGCTCCGGGGACGCGCGGGTGGATTTCACTCCCCGGCGGCTGTGGAAGTTCAAGGTCGCCGCGGGCGAGGAGCTGTTGTGGGAGATTCGCAATATTCCGGTTGGGCAGCGGGGCGCCAGCACGCTGCCGGCCCGCAGCGGCCGGGCCAGGGCCGACGCCAACGGCCTGCTCACGCTGCGGGGGCTGAGCATCCCCGCCCATACGGGGCTGGTCATACGCCTGACCCGCCCCAGGTAACGACGGCCCGGACTCCGATGCCGTGAACAGGCTTTGCCGGATGACAGGTTGGCTTTTGGCGGGGGCCGCGCTGGCGGCCGGCGGGGTGCGTCCGGCCGGGGCGGTCGTGGTCACCGAGCGCTGGGGGATTTCGCGCCCCGCCGCCGGCGAGTCCTCGAGGCCGGCGGCCCCGTGCATTCAGCATCCCGATACGCTGGTTTACGAGCTCCTGCCGGGGGAGGCGGGCCTGCTGATGCGCTTCGACCTGTCCGCCTTGCCCGACAAGGTCAAAATCTACCGGGCACGATTGTTCTTCCCGCCCCGGGAAGCTTACGGGCCGGGCTACGACGTCGCTGCCGCCCATCGCCTCGGCGACGGCCAGCTCAGGCCGGCCGGCCGGCTGAAGCTTATCGAGCCCCACTGCCTGTGGTTGGACGCCACCGCCCCCGTGGCCGCCGCCCTCACCGGGCCGGAAAAGCTCGCCCTCTTTCTCATCCGCGAGGCCCCGGCCTTCGACAAAAGCGCCGCCTTCCTGGAGGTCGCCTACGAGGGCCGACTGAAGACCCGGCTCAAGCAGGTCGGCGACGTGAAGGCCTTCTGCCGCGGCGGCCAGGTGTTCATCACCTTCGGGGAGATCGAGGACCTGGCCAGCGGGCGGCAGGACCTGCCCTGGGGGGAGTTCGCCGAGCGGGTGGCCGGCTGGTCCGTCCAAGGCCCCATCAGCGACGACCGCCGGCGCGAGCTGCGCTACCGCGTGTATCGCCACGACCGGCGGATCACACCTGCCAACATCGGCCAGGCCGAACTGCTGGGGGAGGTGCCCGGCGGGACCGGCTACAACACCCGGCTGGTGCCGCCCAAGGGGGAATGGGAAAAGAAAAAGCCCCCGGTCCTGCGGCTGGCGGTGGAGCCGGGAAAGCCCCTGCCCCCGGGCGTGGGCCTGTACGTTCAGCTCGCCCCAGCCGGTGCTCCAGCGCGAGATCGTCGAAGACCTCAAGGACACCAAGTACGTTCAGCAGTGGTACTCGCTGTGGGCCGATCAGCCGCTGGCCCCCCGGCCGATGCGGTATGACCTGACCGTCGAGTTCTGCCCGCAGTTGTTGTCCGACTCCGCCCCGCTGACGGTCACCCGCGGCCACGCCTGGGGCCTGAACCCCGAGCCGGGCCGGCCGTCGAGGCTCGAGGGAATCCGCCTCAGCCACAGCGAGGATCAGCCCAACTCCTTCTGGATGGGCATCAACGACGCCTACGGCACGCTCAAGGGCATCGAGCAGGGCCGCTGGCAGCCGTTTGTCCAGCGCCGCCAGGAATACCTCATCGGCTGG
>LJUF01000082.1 GCA_001303665.1 Phycisphaerae bacterium SM23_33
GACAATCCTCTTTGTTCCACCGGTCGGCCTTGGTTTCCCAGAAGTGTGGGCAGTTGACGTGGTAGGGTGGGGGGTTGTTCTGCGCCACGTTCAGCGGCGTCTCTCCCCGAGCCACCCAGCCCCGGCAGACCGGGCAGACCGCTTCCTTCGGTTGCAGTTGGGCCGACCCACCGTGGCCGTTATATTGGAAAAAATGCTGCTGCGCCAGCGCCCGGGCCGAGTTCTCGGTATAGAGCGCGATCTGCTGGTCTTTCCACCCTGCCCGCTTGGCCTCCCACACCTGTAACCGCTTGGCGTATACGTGCCGGTTGGCCGTCGGCACCTCGCTGCGAATATTGACGATGGCCGCCGCCAGGTCATAGTTATAGGTATTCACAATGCTGGTCGCGTCCCGGGCGCACATCTCGGCCAGTTCGCTCAGGATCGGCCCGTTGCGCAGGTGCCCGGCCCGGCTATTACAGCCGACCCGCTGGGCCTGGATCGTCAGCTCATCCTCGTAGGCTCGCCGCCGCGCCTTGAGCAAGGCCCCCCGGATGCGCTCCTCCTCGAACGGGTCGTGCCGCATGGCCAGGTGCACCAGCTTCTGTACGTTGCTCAAGCCATCAACTACCGCCTGCCAGTCGCGCGGCATCTACTCTCCCCCGTCCCGGTCCACCGCCGCCTGCCACTCCTCGTCCGTGATCTCCCGCAGCCGCCGGAGGCCGTCCTCGTTGGCCAGCTCGGCGGTCAATTCGGCCAGCGTCATCTTGAGTGTCCGCCTGCGCCGCCGGGCGTCGCGTTCCTCCTGAGAGAGCTCATTGTCGGCCATCACTCCACCTCCGGGTCAAACGTCGCCCCGCATCCCACGCATACACACAATCCTCCGTGGTCAGCGTACCGATCCACCTCGTCGTACCCGCACAGCGGGCACCGCAACGCGATCCGCTCCGCCACGTGTCCCCCCTCCATCTCTAACCAGATACTTCCCTCTACCTCTACCTCTTCTTCCCCTCCTTCTTCCCTTCCTCCATCCGTTCCATCCGCTTCATCCGTTGACCCATCCGCTGACCTCACCGGCAACCCCACCCGCTCCAGCGCCCGCCGCAGGTCGAACACCGTCCCTACCTCGCTATCCATCTTGGAGGCCAGCGCCCGCACCACCTCCATGATCTCCCGCTTGTCCTTCTCTACCAGCCCTGTCGTTCGCTTTTCCACGCGCGGGCCATCGGCCGGGAAATTCGCCCGCTCGACGATGGGAAAGACGTACCGGTTCAGGTGGGTGTCAATGTCTATCGCGTCCAGCAGCAGCAGGTCCACGGCCAGCTCGCCCAGCACCTCGGCCGTCGTCGGCCCGCCCAGCGCGCTCTGCCGCACGTTCAGGTAAACCTGCGGCGGCACGAACAGCCCCAGCGACAGCTTCTGGTCGAGGTGGTCGTCCATCTCATGGAACGCACCTACGTTCTCCGCCCCGGCAGGAAAGTTGAGCGTCCACTTGGCCTGGTTGGTCTTTTTCGTCTCGCCGGTGAGCTGATCCACCACCTCGTAGACCGTGCTGGGGATGGCCACCGTCGCCCCGGCGCGGATGCTGTCGCCCAGCTCGATGGCGTGGTCGCGGTAGTCCTTGCCCGCGTTGTCCTGGCCCGGCGGGTAGCCGACGGCCACCACCCGATCGATGTTCTTTTGCAGGTGCACGACGTACAGGTCGCGCCCGAACTGCTTCAGCCACCAATCGGCGTAGACGTAGTTCAGCCGCCCGTGCCCCTGGTAGCGGCCGAAGGCCTTGCCCTTGCCCATCGTCAGCCACAGCGCATAAAAAGCGCCTACGTGGCCATCGGCGTGGTCTATGCCGGTGAATTCGTGCGTCTGGGAGTCAAAAGAGGGAGTCGCCCCGACCGGGTAAATCTGGTCGAAGCCGGTGAGAATGAACGGGATCGCCGTGCCCGTCCAGGCCGGCGGATCGTTGGGGTCTTGCGGGGTGGGTACCTCAAAGCGAAACTTTTTTATCAGCCCCAGGCTGCCCAGCGCCACCGCCGGCGCGGCCTGGAGCATGAACTCGTGGTGCACCCGGTCATACATGGCCTGGAAAAAGCGGGCCTTGGCCTCGTCGGCGCACAGAATTTCGTAGCGGGCATTGGCCAGCTTGGCCGAGATGAAGCCCAGGCACCAGCCGATGACCGGGTCGTTGAGCATCTCCATCTTGATCGTCATCGGCACGTCCAGGCTGCGCTGCCGGCGCCCGTATCGCGTCTCCGGGTCGCCCAGCCAGTTGCCCCACACGCCCCACACGCTATGCCGGCTCACCGGCCGGCTGATCGGCGTCTCGGCCAGAACCTGCCCCTCTGGGGTCCGGCCAATCGTTACCGTTTCTGCTACGTTAGTATCTGCCATACTTTTGCTCTCCCTACACCCTCCCCCTGTACCTCGACGCCCCCGCCGCCGGCGCCTCGTCCCCGGCCTCCCGTTGGTCCGGCCGCCTCAGCTTGCGCAACCTCTCCAGCGCCGCCTCGGCGTAGACCTTGGCGTGGTCGTAGTGGTCCGGCGCCCCCGTTCGCGGGAAATGGTAATAGACCGTCCCATCCGGCTTGACCGCCTTGGCCTTCAGATTGACCGTCATTTGCTCGACGAAGCCCGGGATCATCTCGAAATCTCGCGGCAGCACGTCCACCTGGGCCTCGATGTGGCCGTGCGCCCGGTCCAGGCCGGCCGTGCGGGCGATGCGCACCTGCTGCCGCCTCAGGTCGAACTGGCACCACTCCGCACCGGCGATCTCCTCGACGTAGGTGGCCAGGAAGACCCGCCCCCGATGCCGTCGCGCAAAACTGACGTCGGCCGTCAGTTCGGGTGCATCGTCCACCACGCAGCAGCCCACGTTGTAGCGCACCATTAGCCGGTCGAGGTCTTCCCACGCCCCAACCTCGCCGATGTAGACCGCCCGCTGCTGCGCCCCGGCCGGCTCGACGATCCAGACGGTCAACGTCAGCCCCACGTCCACGCCCATCGCCGACCAGGTGGATATGTCCGGCATCTCATAATCCCTGGCGCAGGCCCGCAGCAACTCCAGCGACAGCCTGGCCCCCTGCGGCTCGTAGGCGATCCCCAGGTCGTTGTTCCAGAAGGCCAGCACATCGTCGGCGTCCGTGGATTTCGAGCGCGCCCACAGCCCGGCCAGGCCCGTCCGCCCGCTGACCAGCTTGGGGATCCAGTAGCCGATCAGGCCGCTATCCGGGTTGCGGGCCACGAATCGCATTCGCTTATGTTCCCAAGCCGAACGGCGTTCTATGGCCGCATCACACGCTGGACACCAGGCCGCCACCTGCCCGTCCCGCTCGGCCACCAGCTTCCATGTCAGCCAATGCCACGCTTCACAGGCCTGGCACTGGATCTGCGGCTCGCGCTGGTCGCTCTTTTGATATTCCGCGTCTATCCCTATGCCGGGGTAGGTGGGCGTCGAGAGTCCCAGCTCGATCTTGAGGTGGCTGTCGCCCAGCCGGTCGCGGATGAGCGGGATGGCGGCCGGCGGGATGCGATCCCATTCGTCAATGATGGCCACGTCGGCCGGCACGGCCGATAGCTGCGCCGCCTTGTCCGGCCGGCCCTGGGGGATATGCGTCCCTCGCAGATACAGCGCCCCCCGGAAGAACGTCTTGAGCCCCACGTTGTCCGTGTCGGCCACCAGCTCGCTGATGCGCGGGCTGTGCCCGATGGCCGGGTCGATCCGGTCGTGGGCAAAGTCACCCACCACGCCCTGGCCAGGCGGGAGGGCGTAGAAAATCCGCGCCCCCAGCTCGTCAATGCAGTAGAAACTCAAGTTAATGGCCAGCTCGGTCGCGCCCATCTGCGCCGCCTTGCGAATCATCGCCCGCCCGCCGGGCTGTAAGCCGCCTATGGCCTTGTAAACGTCCACCAGCCAGGGATAATCATCCAGCCGGAACGGCGCATACTCCCTGGTCTGCCTATCCTGGATGACGCGATACCGCTGCGTCCACTCCAGCAGCGTCAGTCGCTCCGGCCCGGCCTCGTCGGCCGCCTCCGGCTCGGCCATGGCCTCCAGCATCGAGGCCATTCGATCCAGTAATGAGACCTCTAATGTCGGTGGCGATGGCGTTAAGTTGCTTGCGGTCGGGTACGTGTCTGGCCACTGCATTGACTACTGCCGAGACGAGGAGCATGGCCCGCTCCACGGTGATCATCTGCTGCATCTCGACCAGCCGCTTGCGCTCGCTCTCGACCAGCCGCCGCCGCTGGTCGAGCAGGCCCAGGATCTCCTCCCAGTTAACATACTCGTCGGTGCCCCGCTCGATCAGCTCGCCGATCTCGGTCAGCGCCGACGCAATGCCGGCCGAGTCCTTGGCCTCCCTGGCCTGAAGCAGGCCCTGGTGCGCGCCCCTTAGCCGCCGCCACAGCGAGCCGCTCTCACCCGAACCGAGCTTCTCTACCAGCCCGCCCAGCCGGGTGTCCACCAGCGCGATCTCGTCGCGCAGGGCCAGCAGATCCGGATCCTGCCGTGCTGCCTCGTACCGCCCGGTCAGGTTGGCCGGCAGGTAGCGCGAGTAACGCCCATGCTTGAACGTCGGCGAGGCAAGGCCTCCCAGCGACTTGCCGCCGTGCAGATGGCAGCGCCCGTTGGCCATGGGCGCTTTCTTGCACGGCGTCCCGGCCCGCGTCTTGGCCCCACAGATGGGACGGACGCGCTCCTGAACGGTTTCCATGGGCTGTCCGTCCCTTCATGGGGTGATGCTACCGCGCCACGGCCGCAGCGACGACCCCCTCGACGCCGGCCAGATCCCGCCAGCCCTCCAGCACACGCTGCGCGAATTCGTCCTCGGAGATAAAGAGGCTCACCATCGTCGGCTTGATGAACTGCCGGTAGACTTCCCTGGCCGCACTGTCCACGCGCGCCTCGTCCACCTGTCGCATCTCATCCTGGAACATCTTTCGCAGTGTGTCCAGGACCATCTCGACCAGATCGTAGATCCGCTCTTTGGCTGCGTCTCCCGGCGCCTGTGCCTCCCGCCACTTGCGAAAAATGTAAAGCGCGAAACTAAAGACAACCACCACGCCGACCACGATCCATGGCCAATTCTCGACTACCCAATCCATTGCACTTCTCCTTTTGCTGTTGTAGGCCCCGGCCGGGATGACGAGCATGGACATAGTGGGCACTTTGTGCCGCAACGCCACCCCTGGCCAGGATGAAACAAAAAAGGGGACACCGGGCCAACGAATGGCCCACGGCGTCCCCTGAGTGACTCTCTAGTCGGACGAATATTAAGCTATGAAAATTTTCAATCGTGTACTGGTTTTAGCGCCAGCAACTCCATTTGCGATTCGATAACCGGCTTGTCCAGGTGCCCACAGATATCAGCTTTGAATGCTATGGGAATACTGTTTTTTATCTCGAATGTGACTGTTCCAAAGCAAACCCGACGCCAGAGATGGATCGCCCGCAGCTCAAGCTCCGAGATATCGATCCAAATTCTGATGCCATCGGGTGAAAGCGAGATCTCGCCAGCCCGGTAACCAAGGACAAGCTGCCATTCGTCCTCGGTCAATTCATAAGCCTTCTTACTCATCGTCTTCGACATCCTGTGCGCGATGACAGTACGAGGATGATTGGCCAGACAGAATGTCGTCCGTGACCTGCATACCGATTTGGCGGTAGAGAGAAACCTGCCGGATGTGCTCGTTGATGGTCGCCTGGAGACTCCCCAGCGCTCTCGACAAATCTACGAGCTCGTTACCACCTGCTGTTAGTTGCTGAACAAAAAAAGCCTGGCGCTCCAAAGCGTGCCCGATCTCCCTGAGCATCGCCTTCTGCCAGGCTGGAGAGTCTTCCCGCTCGATGCGCGGCTGATTGTTGTTCAGGTGCACGAGAAATATCCAGGCCATCATCGTGCCGCCTGTCACCAGCAGGCTGCCGACGAGGATAACCTGGAACAGCCATTTTGGCAGGCCAAAACACAGATCGAAGACGAAAGGGGGGACGAGCCAGACTAACGTCCCGACGATGACCTCGATCCACGGCCTGTCCGGCCGAGGACGAAAAACGTGCTCGTAGCTGGCCATGATCAGCATCGCCTCAACGATATACATTGCCGCTAACCAAAACAACCACGCCACGACACACCCCCATGCACCATCTATTATACCACAGCCTCATAATCTTGTCTAGAGCCAATAGATAACAGATTGGATCTCGTCTCGACATTTTCACGCCCTTGGAGCTGTCGCAATCCGAACGCCAACGCCAGCGTCGCCAACGCTGCCCGGTAGCCGGCCATGTATCCCTGTGCGAACCCGTCCTGCCCTCCCGTCGCCGCCGCCGCTGCCCCGCTGGCCTGCTCCGCCGCCATCAAGGCGTTCAGAATGTCTTGCTGATAGTAAACCGCCAGCCCCATCTCTTCCAGCCTCCCTCTAACTCTGGCTCTGGCTCAATCCGTTGATCTGTGCCACGATCCGGCTCAGCAGATACGCCAACTCCTCCACCGTCAGCTTGTCCGGGGCCAGCTCGACGAACCGCTCTATCGCCCCCAGGAATGCCCGCCGCGCGTTGGCCAGGTGCGGGAGGACCACCCGCCGCGTCTTGGCCCGTACCGTCATGCCCCAGGCATCAACCACGACACCGCCGATCCGCTCCACCCGCTCGCGCCCCTCGACCAGGAAACGCATCAAGTGCCTTACCGCCTGGTAATAAGTTTCCCACGCTGGCTCCAGCGCCAGATCGACCGGGATCATTGCCATCACCTGTGGATCCGGCATCCCCTTCGGTTGCACGTCCAGCGTATAGATCCGCCCCACTCGCTCGACCGGTATCACGTCGGCGATCTCTGTCCCAAGCAACCGGGTCAACGCACTGAATATCAGCGGCCCGACCAGCTCATTCAGCAGGCCCGGCACCTCGCAACGCCGCACGATCGCCGGCCTCTCGGCCAGCCAGGTCACGATGGCCAGCGGATGGTCGGCCTGCAACGCCGCGCTATCGTCGGCCGTCACGACCTCCTCCGCGCAATCGGCCAGCCGCTCCTCCATCGCTGCCGTCAACGCCCCACCGGCCAGAAACACCGGCACCAGCACCTCGCGCCTGACCGTCGTCCCCGCTTTGTTCATCGCTCTACCTCCAACAGCCTCTTGAGATTGTCAGCAGCCCGCACCCGCACCTTCGCTGCATCCAGAACCCTTCTGAGAATATTTGCCCAGGCCTGCCATGCTGTTCTCATATCTTCGAGTGCGCCACACAATTGAGCATCGAACAGCGCCCGCTCATCCGCGCCCAGACCTTCGTACCACGTTTTCAGCGCCTCATCCCCATCCTGCGCTACTTCCAATGCCTCCTGCAGCAACCCGTCCAATCTCCAACCTCCGATCACAAATCAATCACGTCCCCACTCTTAAGCTGTGGCCGCACCATAAATATGTCGTCTAGCTCCGGCAATGGCACCGTCATTGCCTCCTGCTTGCTGGCCGGCACCTTCCAGGCCATCGTCGCCCGCAAATCTATCGCCTGCGCCGCCGCCTCCGTCACCCGCCCGATCCCGGCGTCAATGCCTCGCAGTTTGCCCCGGCTCTCGGTCAACCCGATCTGGTAACAGCCCCAGCCAACCAATGGCAGCAACACGGTGGCCATCAACGCCCACGCCCTGGCCATCGTCGGCGAGATAAACGCCCGCATCAGCTCCCATACACCCCACGTGATTCCGGCTACGACAGCGGCCAGGATCCCCAGGAAAACAAGCATTGCCTTTAGATTCTCAAACCTCGCTTTCAAACTATCCTCCCGCGTCGCGACTGCTCTTTTCCATCACTCATAAAAGCCGAAGCCGGTCGAGGTCTCCCATGCTGCCCGCCACACTGCTGCTGGGTAGCTCTCATTTGCAACTGCTTCCATTTGCTCTGGTGTCAACCTTTGCCAATAATCGGACAACTCCATCGCAAATTCTTGCCACGAATCGCGCCGATAAGAAAATTGGAATTGCTTCACCAGACGAATGAATTCAGCCTTGCTGGCCATTTGTTCTCTCTGTGTTTTATACTGACTGACTGACCGATACATACTCACTCTCTAGACCAAATAGCTGGAAACAGGCTTTTTGAGGGAGAGAGTGTATACCTCAGTCAGTCAGTCAGCCGTCAAATAGCAAAGCCCCACGTCCCACCGCTCCAGGCAAGCCAGCGTCTCCCGCCCCAGGTCGAGCAGCCGCCGCGCCCAATCGCTGCCCGGCCTCGCCAGCCCCGCCTCCTCGATGCGCGCCTTCAACGCCGGCCGGCCCTCGCCCTCCATGGCCGCGATGAGCGATGCGCCCAGCTCCTCCGGCTGCAAGGCCCGGATATTCCTATCCGGCAGGTCCTGGCCTACCTCCTCGGCCTGGTAGGTCGGCCACTCGTCGAAATTGCGCTGCCCGGCCGGTGCAGCGTCAATTTCCTGCCCATCTACGTAGGCCATCTGCACCCGGTAGATCGCTCCCGGTGCTACCGTGTAACAATCCCCCGCGCCGAGGAGGTGATCCGCCCGGGGCAGACGCCCGCCGACGGCCACCCGGCTGGCATCGGGGTCGCTCACCCGCAGCGCCAATTTGCCCGTCAGGTTGCGCCGCGTGCTGGCGTCGCCAAAGGCAGCCACCGTCGGATGCTGTGTCGCAGCAATCAGGTGCACACCCGCCGCCCGGCCCTGCCCGGCTAGCTTGGCCATCAGTCCCGTCACGACCGGATCTCCTACGAATTCCTGGATCTCGTCAAAGACGACCACCACCCGCCCGTGGCCATTGACGCCGGCCTCGTACCGCCGGCGCATCTCGACGCACGCCCAACCCAGCGCCGCCTGCACGTCCGGCCCCTCGACTGCCACCGGCCCCACGATTCCCTGCAGGTGGCCGATCTGGCGCAGGCTTTCGCCGTACTTGCCATCAATCAACACAAAATGATTTGTCGGATCGTGGCTCAATTGCAGCACTGCCGCGCGCAAGGCCACGCTCTTACCGCTGCCGGTTGCGCCGGAGACCAGGTAATGCGGTGTGCGGTCGTTTAGCCCGGCGATGATCGTTGCCCCACACTCATTTTTTCCCGCTATCCAGCGCCCGTTGCCCCTTGGTCGGCTGCCCAGGTCACCGAGTCGGATCAGCGTCTCGGCCAGCCGGTCCGGCCAGCCGGCCTCGACCCGCACGAATCGCCCGGCCATATAGGCCATCGGTTCACCGGCGAATGGCCAGGGGATAAATTGCCGCAACACGGCCGCATCGTCCCGGTTGAGCGCCTTCAGCAGCCGCCCCGCCTCCAGCCCGGCCTGCATCTCCAATGCCCCGGCCCGCGGCCCGGCGATGCCCTCGACCCGCCTGATCGGGCACGGCCGCCCGGTCAACGCCCCCTGATAAGCTGCCCGGAGAATATATCGGCTCCACTCCTGCAACAAACGATCCCTGGTCCCCATGCCACCAATCTCCAATATCCAGTATCTAGCTCTCGCCTTCCTCAACCAGCGCCTTAGCCACCTCGTCCCAATCCCCCTTACTCGCTTCTTGCCCGCTGCCGTTGTCACTCGGTCCCGCACTGCCCGCATTATCCGTATCAAGCGCCGCTTCTACGGCTGCCTGATGCGCTTTGCTGCCGCAATGCCCCGCCCATGCGGGCTGGCTGTCGAACGCCTGCCCGTACTTCGGGCAGCCTACGGCGCGGCATACGACCGCCGGTTTCGTTTTCCCGCTCTTGCCCGCATCGGCCACCGTATCAGCCCGCACTGTGCCCGTATCGCGCCCGCTCGTGCTCGTACTCGATGCCCCTTTTGTCTGCGGCCGCATCGCGTGCGCCAGCGCCACGCCGGCGATCAGCAACACCGGTGCCACTGCCACGACCGTCGCCCAGACCCAGTCGAACCGTGCCAGCACGACGCTGAGTGCCTGGCCGCGCAGGTGGGCCACGATAGGCGGCGCCACAATCAATGGCGCGATGGCCAACTGCATCGCCGCAAAAACCAGCAGCGTCCACCAGTACTTGAGCCCCCGTCGCCGCGCATCGAACAGCGCGTCAATGACGTAATAGGCCCCCCCTTCCAACACGATGCCGAATCCGAAGCCGGTGAGGGGCGAAATGGCGATCCCCATCACGTCCGGCTCGGCCTGGATGAACGCCGCCACGTAGCGCGGGATGGCCACCAGCAGCGTCGCCCCGATGATCGCCGGCCCCCAATCAATGCCCCTCAACCTGCTCTTGCCGCTCATACCCTTTTCCGTTATGTTCCTAATCTATTAGTCCTATGCAGCTATATAGGTACACTAGCCCCACCCGACAAAAAAAGAGGCCAATCCGTGTACCCTTTGTCCTGGCGACCTCATTCCACCTCGATCAACGTCTCCGGCACCCAGCCCTCCGCCCCGGTCTCGCTCACCCGGACGCGGTAATAATGCCGGCTCTCCGAGGCCTCCCATTGCCGCCCCAGTATTTCTACTCGGTCGCCGTGCTCGCCCCGGCCTACGATCTTGCCCCGCGCCGCCCGGCCATTCTCCCACAGGTTGACCGGCAGTCCGGCCGCTGCACAGTCCGGGCAGAACAGCTTCCCCACCGCCGGCGTGGGCGATGGGGTAGGGGTGGGCAACGAGCCCCGACCAGAGAACACGGCCAGCGCCACGCCAACGCAACAAACGGCACCCACGACTAGAGCCAACGTCACCATCAACGACCGCCCCCGCTTTTTTCTGGACATGCGCTTGCTCCTTCTTCTGCCTTCGGAAACCACAACTCCCAAACGTTGTTATGCCATCTCCAAATATCGTTGATCGTCGCGACCCATTGCGGGCACACCCGCTTGAGTTGCTTGATTCCATCCAGGTCCCCCGCCTTGGCCAGCCGCGTCGCCTCGGCGTGCATCTCCTCGTATGTCAAGGAATATCCTCGGCAGGTGGGATATATTCCAACAAGTCACCAATTCCACAATTGAAAAACCGACAGAGACGAGCTAGGACATGG
>LJUF01000083.1 GCA_001303665.1 Phycisphaerae bacterium SM23_33
ACACGTACCTGCACGACGTGCGCGTCGGCGTGCGGTTCAGCGACGGCGTTGAGCCACTCGGCGAGCGGGCGCTGGGCACCGCGGGCCTCGTTCGCCTCCTCTGGCGCCCGCCGCGGGGGCTGTTCCACCTGTTCCGCACGGAACTGCCGGGCGTGGTCTGCACGTTCGAGGTCGCCGCGCGGGAGGGCCGATGGACGTTCGTCCGCCGCTACGGCAGCCCCCGGCGACCTGCCATCGGGGCCGAAACGCTCTACGCCCCCGGCATCGACGGCAAGCCGCAATCCGCCCTGGCGGTGCCCGTGTTCTTCGCCTCCGACGCGCCCAGGGCCATCCGCCTCGACGAGGGAACCATCGAGTTCTGGGTCCGCCCGAGCTGGGACGCCGCAACGCGCCCGGGCGGGCCGCGCGGGCCGCTCGAACACACCTTCTTCAACATGGGCCCCATCCGCCCGGACTACCCCCACCTGTCCAACCACGACTCCCTCACCATTGCCCACCACGCCAACGGACACCTCGTCTGCCAGCTCTCCAACGCCCAGTACGAGTCGCGCAGCGTCTCGGCCGATATCCGCCCGTGGCGGAAGGGCCGCTGGCACCACGTGGCCGTCCAGTGGAAGCTCGATGACGGCGGCAAGACCGCGATGGCCGTGTTCCTCGACGGCAAGCTCGCTTCGGATCGCTGCCGGAGCAACCGGGAGGCGTCGCTCGGCCGCCCGCTGAAGGTCCGGCAGCTCCCGCTGCCGATCCAGGTCGGCTCGATGAACACGGGCTATCGGCCGGCCAGCGCGGCCATCGACGAGCTGCGGATCAGCTCCGTGCGGCGCTACGCCCGGGCGTTCCGCACGCTAACGCTGTTTCACTTCGACGGAGCGCTGGGCGCCGACGTACCGGCCGGGCGGAAGGCCACGCCCGGCCCGGCCCAGTGACGGCCACCCCAACGGGCCGGGACGAATCTCGAGGAATCCCCGACATCCCCGGCCCTTTGCAGCTTGATGACCAGCCGAATCCCATCGGATCCGGCGGATCGAAGGCCAATCGCCTTCTCCCCACGGATCGTAGGATGGCCGACCGATGTGGAGGATCACTCATTCAGGCAAGGTCGGGCCGGCCGAGGCGCACGGCCAGGTCATGCAGGCCCTCCTCTCTGCTGTCAGTCCAGATCGTGACCACGCGGTAGCCCACGCTCTTCAGGTGCTTCCCCTTGTCCTGGTCGGCGAGTGCGACGTGCTCCTGCTCGTGGACCCCGCCGTGGACCCACACGACGATCCGTTGCTGGCGGTAGTAGAGGTCCGCTGTTGCCGTCGGGTGCCTTGTAGCGGAGCTTGGCCGTGAGCGTTCCCCCCGGACTGGCCCGACACTGGCTCCTGCCCGCTCAGTCTGGCGCCGAAGTTGCGCATATTCCGACTCTTACATGCATTCCCGGCCAAAAAACACCTCAAAACCCGTGAAAAGACGGCAGAGTTGCCCCCACGGTCCACGGCGGCCGCCTGCCGGTTATGACCGGCGCGACATTGCGGGGAGGGGCTGTTGAGGTGGGCCCGCTTTGCATGCCGATTGCCAGCCCATCAGTTCGGGTCACCCAGGTAGATGAAGGGCGCCCAGTAGTACGGCTGGCGGTGCTTGGCCCGCAGCGCCCTCCGCACCTTCACGAACGCCGTCAGCTTCGCCACGGCGTCCTGCCGCTTCTCGGCCGCCGCAATCTCCGCGTACAGGCCGGCCATCAGTTCCGCCGTGCTGTCGTCCGAGACCTGCCACAAGCTCGCGATCACACTCGGGCATCCGGCGTACATGAACCCCCACGGCATCCCGAACACCCCCTCGCCCGACTCGATTCGGCCCCGCTGCGTATCACAAGCGCTCAGCACGACCAGCTCCGTGTTCGCCAGCTTGCCCCACCAGTTGTCCAGGAGGTCCACCAACGTCAGGAACCCGAAGTCCTCCCGCGTCACCACACGCGGCTGCGTCAAGGCCAGCGAACTGTACTCCGCCCGCCGCGATGTGTCTGTCAGACCATGCGTCGCCAGGTGAACATACCGGCTGCCCGGCGCCTTGGCGAACAGCTCCGTACGCGTGGCGTTTTCACGCATCAACACCGCCACCTTCGCGCCCGCCTCCTCCCGCCGCAGCGTATCCCGGATGCGCTTCACCTCACGAGCCGTGCCCGGCAGGCTTCTGCTGGACGCCTGCGTCGCGGTGGGGCTGCTGACGAAGAAGGCCGGGCGGTACGGCAATAGCGGGCATACCGAACGCTTCCTCGTTCCCGGTTCGCCGACGGACCTGTCGGCCGCGATTCGGTACAACCGGGATGTCTATCCGGCGTGGGGCAGCTGGCGGAGTTCGCACGCAGCGGCCAGCCGGTGGAGCGGCCCGAGGCTCACCTCGGTGACGACGCCGACCGGACGCGTGATTTCGTTCGGGCGATGCATGGACGCGCGCTCGGCATCGGGCGGGCGGTCGTGCCTCGACTCAAGCTCAAGGGCAGGCGGAAGCTTCTCGATCTCGGCGGCGGAGGCGGGACCTACTCGGCCCTGATTGCCGAGCGTCACCCGGAGATCGTCTGCACCGTGATCGACTTTCCGGGCGTGCTGGCCGTGGCCGAGGAATTGCTCTCCGAGCAAGGTGTCTGTGACCGGGTCAAGATCATCCCGGGCGACTTGCACTCGACCCAACTGCCGGAGGGGCACGACGCGGCGATCCTCTTCGGCGTCCTACACCAGGAATCCCCGGATGCGATCGCCGAGCTGCTCGAGCGGACCTTCGAGGCCCTGGAGCCGGGCGGAGTGATCTACGTGATGGACATGATGACCGACGTCACGCGTGCCGCGCCGGCGTTCTCCGCCATCTTCGCGGTCAACATGGCGCTGACAACGCACGACGGCTGGGTCTTCTCCGATGAGGATTTACGGACCTGGCTGACGGAGGCCGGCTTCAGCGGCGTTACCATATCGCCGCTGGCGCCGCCCATGCCCCATTGGCTGGCCGAGGCGCACAAGGCGTAAGCAAGCAACAGGGCGTCGTCGCTCTGGAGAGGCATCGAGGCAAGACGCGAATCCAAGGAAACGGAACGATGAGAACAAGCAAGAGAATCGTAGCGGCATTGACTCTGGCGGCCCTAGTGATCGCGACATTCGCCGGCCATGCTGCCGCCGCCAAGCCCCTGAAGGTCTACATCCTGGCCGGGCAGTCGAACATGGAAGGCCATGCCAAGGTCGAGACGTTCGACTACATCGGCGACGACCCGGCCACCGCGCCGATGCTCAAGGACATGAGAGGCCCGGACGGCAAGCCGCGCGTGTGCGAGCGGGTGTGGATCTCGTATCTGACCGGTTCGCCGGACCGCGGCACGCTGGGTGAGGGGAGCGGCAAGCTGACGGCCGGGTACGGCTCCCGCAAGGACCCGAAGGAAGACGGCGGCAAGATCGGGCCGGAGTTCACGTTCGGCATCACCATGGCCAAGGCGACCGATGGGCCGATCCTGATTATCAAGACCGCGTGGGGCGGCAAGTCGCTGAACACCGACTTCCGTCCGCCCAGCGCCGGGCCGTACGAGTTCAGCGAGGCGCAGTTGGCGGGCCTCAAGAAGCGGGGCAAGGACATCGCTCAGGCCAAGGCCGACAAGGCCGCCCGGACCGGCCCTTATTACCGGCTGATGATCGCTCACGTCAAGAAGGTGCTCGCCAACCCCAAGCGCATCGTACCGGACTACGACCCCAAGGCCGGCTACGAGATCGCCGGTTTCGTCTGGTTCCAGGGCTGGAACGACATGGTCGACAGCGGCACGTATCCGCATCGGCGTAATCCGGACGGCTACGCGAAGTACAGTGAGTGGATGGCGGATTTCATTCGCGACGTCCGCAAGGATCTGAACGCCCCCAAGATGCCCTTCGTCATCGGCGTAATGGGCGTGGGCGGTGTCAGGGAGAAGCCCGACTATTTCAGACAGGCCATGGCCGCGCCGGCCAAAGTGGACGAGTTCAAAGGCAATGTCGTTGCCGTCCAGACGGCGCCATATTGGGACAAGCCTCTGGCGGACATCGCGGCCAAGCACGGCAAGATCAGGAAGGTGAGCTACTACCTGAGGAAAGGGAACGTACCGGGGAGGGTGGTGTCCAGTAATTACGCGATAGCCTATTCGCTGCGGAAACAATACTGGGATACCCCGATCGAAGATCGCAAAATGACGAAGGAGCAGCAGCAGGCCTATATCAAAGAGTACCGAGCCAAGCTCATCACCCCGGAAGATGGCGCGATGTGGAAACGCGGCGTTTCCAACGCCGGCTACCACTACCTCGGCTGCGCCAAGACCATAGCCCTGATCGGCAAGGCCTTTGCCGAGGCAATGCATGAGATGGCAAAGAAGTAGATACCGCATCAAGGCTCTGAACAGAAGTCGACTCCAGGAATGGACAGGGATACGGTATGCGTCCAAGTGCCGGCCGAGAGTATGAATTGGGTCCGATCGGGGTCACCGGCATACAATCAGTCGAAAGGCCCACGGTCCTCTCGACGGGTCGGGACCGCGTCGACCGCTCGTTTCCGAGTCGTTAGGAACCATAGCATGCGTGTGAGCAAACACTACATCTCGACAGCGACAGTAGCGATTGCCGCTCTGGTCTTGCCCACGCTGAGCTTCGGGGCCGAGAAGCCGATGCCCCAGTCCCCCTGGCCGGCGGGCAGGCCGATCGCGGTCGGCGGCACGCGACGAACCGTGGCCACCGCCGCCAAGCAGGTCGCGCCCGTACTGGCACGGGCGGATGTGCTGATTGTCGGGTCGAGCTTCGACGGGTGCTTCCTTGCCCAGCGCGTCGCTACGCCGCAGCGCCGGGTTATCCTCACGTCAGCCGGAACGTCACTGCCTCGAGAAATGGCCATGGCGCTGCGGCCCTGGGTGCGCTGCGGCCCTGGGTCTCGCTCGACAATCTTACCCGAGCCCCGGACGACATGAAATCGTTCCTGACCTCCTGCAAGGAGAGCAGCGCCGGCGATGAGATCATTCTCGACATGATCAAACTCACCGAGGGAATGGAGGATCGGATACTCGACAAGGGCGTGGGGCTGTACTACGACCTGCATCCGTGCGGCGTTCAGATGGCGGGGCGAGACGTGACGGCGGTCCTCTTCGCCTGCACTCCGGGTGCTTCGCTGGCCGCCCTGGCGGGGGCCGGCACACGCAGGCGGGAATCAGCGACCAAGGGGACCGTCGTGCGGTACAGCATGCTGTGCGCGAATCCGCCGAAGCAGCCGGCCCTGACCGTCAAGACAGTGCCCCAGCTCGCAGGCGGCCGCGTGGTGATGCACGGGGATTTCGCGGAATTTCGCCTGCGGCTGGCGGAAGGCGGCAGTGCATTTGACGGATCGGTGCGCGACCTGGCCGCGAGGCGTCTTGCCGCCACGGCCGCGATCGAACTCAAGCAGTCCGGCGCCCTGGGCTCCGGAGCCTTCGCCCGCGGGGGCGACGTACTGCTGGCGGACCCGACAAGGCGGATCGTCAGTCGCTCTGCGGGGGGAAAGCTGACTCTCGACGCGTGCCGGCCCAAGGAGATCGACAACCTTCTGGTATGCAGCCCCACCGTCGACGTCGACGACGCCGTTGCCGCCGCTCTCGTCGAGCCGCTGGGCGGTGCGTCGCTTGCCGACGTGATAGCCCGTGCGCCGTGGAGCGAATTGAGCAGGAAACAATCCGTCCAGGCCCCAACGGTGCGGCTGTCCTGTGCGCCGCTCGGGTCGGGAAAGGCCCTCAAGGGCCAGGCCAGGTTCACCGAACTGAGCCCCATTTATCGCACGAGCGGCGCCATCTCGATTGGCGGAATACAGCTGGATGTGATTGCCGACTGCGATGTGCTGGTCGTCGGAGCCGGCACGAGCGGCATGCCCGCGGCAGTGGTTGCGGCCCAGCGCGGCGCGGACACCATTGCCGTCGAAAAATACGGTGACGTGGGCGGCACGCACACCATTGGCGGCGTCTCGAAGTACTGGTACGGTCGGCGTACGGAATTCGTCAACCGGATCGACAAGGACGCCAAGGCAATGATGACAAGATCAGCCATGCCCAAGTGCATGGGCATGCTCAGCGTGCTGATGCGCGCCCGCCCGCGTCTGGTGACGCACTGCCTGGCCGTCGGGGCCGTCGTCGACGGGCCGACCATTTCGGGCGCGGTGGTCGTCACGCCGAGGGGCCTGGGCATCATCAGGGCAAAACGCGTCATAGACGCCACCGGCGACGGGGATATCGCCGCACGCGCCGGGGCGGAAACCGAATACGGCACGCGACGCGACGCAATGACGCTGTGGTACTCATTCGCACAATACAGCGGCACCAATCCCGAGGCCGCCCGCCACTTCGCCTACGTGGTGGACCCCCGCGATCCGACGGATATGACCCGAGCCATCATCGCCGGGCGACGCTACAAGAGACGCAAGGTCTCCTTTCCGCAAGTCTACCTCACCCCTCGTGAATCTCGCCACATCCGTGGCGCCTATCGCGTCACCGTGGCCGACCTGCTGGCCGAGCGGCGGTTCGAGGACCTGCTGCTCATCTGCCGAGCGAATTTCGACATCAAGGGAATGGGCGATAGCGACCTGACCTTCAGCGGGTACGTCGAATGGTCGCGACTGAAGGAATACTCAGTGCAGATCCCCTACCGGGCCATTCGGCCGGTTGACTTGGAAAACATCCTGGTGGTTGGCAAAGCCTATTCGGTCAGCCACGACGTCCTCGCGCTGGCGCGCATGCAACGTGACCTGATGGCCATGGGGGGCGCTGCCGGTCTGATCGCGGCCGATTCGGCCAGGGCCGGCACATCCCTGGCCCGCCTCGACGCCAAGGCCCTGCAGGTCAAACTGGTCAAACTCGGCGTCTTGTCGCAAGACGACCTGCAATCCATCAAAGGCGTAAGGGACAATGCGCTGCCCCCCATGAGTAAGGACGAGCTGCGCCGACTGATAGGACAACTCGCCGCCGGGGAGTTGAAACTCGACGGGCAGGTCAACATCCTGGCCAGGCCCAAGGCCGCCATTCCTCTCCTGAAAGAAGCCCTGGCCCAAGCCGACGGCAAGGCAAAGGCCGAACTGGCCCGCGCCCTGTGCTTTCTGGGTGACCCAAACGGCTCGCCGGCGCTACTCGAAGAACTCAGGCGATTGCTGTCCGACAAGACACTTCCCGGCATCTCGCGAGGCCGAGTTACACCACACCATCTGCCCGACCAGGGCTTCGCTCCCGACGCAACCTATCTGATCAATACGCTAGCTCGACTCGGAGACCGCAGCATCATCCCGTTCCTGGCCGACATCGCAAAGAAGGTCGAACCTGAGACCCACAAGACCGGCACGATGTTCAGCTACATCTTCAGCGTGTGCTACGCTGCCGAACGGCTGGGCGCGCCCGGGTGTATCGAAGCCTTGACGATCCTGGCCGACAAGCAGGGCATCCGTGGCGGCAGCATCCCGCGCGGCACCGATCCCCGCAGGACCGCTCGGGGATTGGTCAGCATGCGCGATGATCGCTACGCCTATCTCGAACTCTGCCTCGGCCGTGCCCTGGCCCGCTGCGGTTCGCGCCGCGGGTATCGGATCATGCTCGAGTACCTACAGGACATCCGCGGCTCCCTGGCCCGAAGCGCCCACGACGAGCTGGTGGCCCTGACGGGGCTGGACCTCGGCTACGACGCCAACGCATGGCGGGCATCGCTGCGTTCGGCGAAGGTCGTCCCCAAGCCCTATCGCCACGACGCCCCGGCGGCGAGAAGGCAACGGGTGGGTTAGCCTTTTTCCGGTCGGCCATGGCTGCTCCCGCCGCGTGAAGCTGCCTGGGGGCCAGCCCGTGGCGTAGGAGATCGAACTGAAGGAGTAGGTCTGGCATGACGTCCCACAACAGCGACCGCGCGATTCTGCGCGAACTCGCCGAGCAATACATGACGCTGTGTCAGAGCGATCGCAACCGTGAGCGGATCGCCGACTGGCGCCGGTTGAACAACATGGCGCCGTGCCGCCCGATGATCCACGCCAACTGCGGCCTGATCTCCGGCGAAATCGCGCCGCATCTGCCCGAGCGCCGCGTTGCGGACGACGAGTTGGCCAGCGCCGAACGCCGGCTGCAGTGGGCGCTGCACTGGGCCGCGACGCTGGGCGATGACCGGGTGTTCTTCCCTTGGTTCCCGGTGCCGGCAAAGATGTTCAGGCATCCCGAGGGTGCCTGGGGCGTAGCGACCGACAAGGTGCGGGACGAGGCCTCTCGCGGCTGGCGCTGCCTGCCGGTGCTGAAGACCGTCGAGGATCTCGCTCGGCTGAAGGCCACCGAGCACCGGGTGCTCGACCCCAACCCGCATTCTGCCCGTCCATGTCAAGCGGTCCACCGTGTACGGGGTGTGGAGCGGAACGGATTTGTCCGAAGCGGCCGGGGCGCTGTTCGGGCTCGAGGAGCTGCTGATGGCGTTGGTCACCGACCCCGACATGGTCCATCAGTTCATGGCCTTCACGCGCGACGCGGTGCTGGCCAACCTCGACCAGGGCGAGGCCGCCGGCGACTGGAGCACCGCCGACTCCTGGTACTACCTCACCCCGGCGTACTGTGACGAGTTGCCGGATCCGGCGGCCAACAGCCACGGCGCGAAGCTCAAGGACCTGGCCTACTTCAGCCACGCCCAGGAGTTCGACGCCGTCAGCCCGGAGATGTTCGAGCAGTTCCTGCTGAACTACCAATTGCCGATCCTCGGACGCTTCGGCCGGATTGCCTACGGCTGTTGCGAAACGCTGGACACGAAGCTCGATGTGCTCGGCAAGATTCCGAACATGACCAAGGTGCTCTCCGGCCCGCTATCCGACCCGGCCCGCTACCCGGAGAAGTTCGGCGACCGCTGCGTGATCTCCTGGCGGCCGGTCGGTTCCATTATCGCCGCGGAGCATTTCAACGAAGAAGCCCAGCGCAAGCAGTTGCGCGAGGGCTTGGCCAAGCTCGCCGGCTGCAACATCGAAGTCCACATGCACGAGCCGATGAGCGTCCAAGGCGACCTCGAGCGCGTCCGCACGTGGGTGCGAATCGCGAAGGAAGAAGCCGGGAAGATATGGAGCGCGTGATTTGTCACAAGCACGGCGCGGTGCGCCGGACCAGCGAGTCTAATGCCCGCACAACGCCGGAGAACGCCGGGATTCCTGCTCGCCCGCGTCGCAGGGCATGCTGTTGTCTCTTAGTGAACGGCGCGATTCTGGAGATATGGCCGTGTCCGACAACGCTCTCTATGATCTTCCCCTGCCTCGGGCAGGCTTGACTGCATTCGCTTCGCCCTTGACACATTCGCAGCCGAGAATGATGCGAGACTGAATACTGTTTGTCAACGTTTAGGAGATGTGTATATGAAACACACGCATGCAATCATGATGCGAGCTGGCCTCCTGATGTCGCTGTTGTTTGCCAAATCCGGATGGGCCATTGTCGACCCGGACAACAGAGGGCAGTGGACCAAGCCGACCGATAAGGGGCCGGACAAAGAGGTCCCCGGCTTCCTGTTCAATCTTGGTCCGACCGGCGCGAGGGCGATCCTGAAGGAGAGGTCATTTGTTGTAAAGTATGTCTTTCCCAGGTCGCCCGCGCACAGGAAGCTTCATGTTGACGATGAGATCGTCGGTGTCAACGATAAGATGTTTACGACAAAGCACACCTTCGGGAAATTCTACGGGATGGGCTATGAAGTCGGCTACGAGGGGCCGATCATGGATTTCGGGAACGCGATTGAGCACAGCGAAGGTCGCGACGGGGTGCTGACACTCACTGTGATTCGCAACGGCAAGCAGACGACCGTTAAGGTGCATCTGTCTGTGATGGGGAGGTTCAGCAAGACCTTTCCGCTCAACTGCCCCAAGTCCGACAAGTTGGTTCATGACGCAACGCAGTACCTCCTGAAGCACATCAAGGAATTTGGTCCTCAGTGCCACAAGAGGGGAACGGCAGCGCTGGCCTTGCTGTCACAGGGACGACTGAAAGAGGCCTCGGCTTTGGCTTCTTCCTGGAACAAGGTGCCGGGCGAAGGGACATGGACATGGCCGGTCGCCTATCAATGCATTTTCCTCTGCGAGTATTATCTTAAGACCAAAGACAAAAGTGCCGCGAAGACAATCAAGGCATTGGTGGACCGTCTGTATGAAGGCCAGGTCCGGGACCCCGCAATGTACAAGGACCGGATTCACGGGGGTAAGCCGCAGGGCAAGAACTACTTGAAAGGAGGTCTTGGGCACGTCGTCAAGATTGACGGCTATGGAACGATGTCGATCACCACGTTGATGGCGCTGGTGGCGTGGGAGCTGGCTGAGGACTGCGGCGTGAAACTGAATCAGCAGTATGTAGATCTTGCCTACCAGTGCATCCGAAAGCACACAAACAAGAGTGGATACATAGGGTACCGTTTTGCGACCGGTGCATATAGCCCGGTTGGCAGGCAGGGCCTGGCCATCATTGCACACAAACTTGCGCAGGATAAGGGAACGGAGGAATATGTAGCAAGAGTGACCCAACACCTCGCCAAATCGAAGACCCGCCTGAACGACGGTCACGGGGATAATGTGCTGGGCATCCTCTGGGGGCTTCTGGGAATCCAGCTGTCAGGTGACAAGGCAGCTATCCGAGAAATGTTTGACTACAACAAGGCATTCATCAATATGGCAAGAACGCATGACGGGTCATTTGTTGCACAGCCCGGGCGAAACGCGGGCGACAAAGGCTATTACCTGTCCTCACGCATCCATCCTACGGCCGCCATGGTGCTTGTGCTGGGCATGGGTCGGCCCAGCCTAAGGATTCAGGGCAACTGGAAGTGAATTCAGCACGATAGAGCTCCTTGGTAGCGACAGTCGTGTCCCAACCTCGCCGCTTTCTATGATCATTTTTAAGGTACGAAAGCACATTGAGTGAACCGGAAAGGCCTCGGCCCAGCGCTACCCAAAGACCTCCTGCAGGAGCAGAGACGATGAACAGAAGAACGACGACGCTGGTGATGATCCCTGTGATGCTGTGCTGCAGCCATTTATCTGCTGCAGGAAAGCCGCTAAAGGTCTACATCCTGGCCGGGCAGTCCAACATGGAGGGCCATGCCAAGGTCGAGACGTTCGATTACATCGGCGACGATCCGAAGACCGCGCCGTTGCTCAAGCAGATGCGCGGCTCCAACGGCAAGCCGCGCGTCTGCGAACGGGTGTGGATCTCGTACCTGACCGGCTCGCCTGACCGCGGGACGCTGGGTGAGGGGTTTGGCAAGCTGACGGCCGGGTACGGTGCTCGCAATAACCCCGCCGAAGACGGCGGCAAGATCGGTCCGGAGTTCACCTTCGGCCTCACCATGGAAAAGGCCTACGACGGCTCGATCCTGATCATCAAGACCGCCTGGGGCGGCAAATCCCTGAACACCGACTTTCGCCCGCCCAGTGCCGGGCGCTACGAATTGCCTCAGATGACCAAGGATATATGGGCCAGACATCCCGAGGGAGCCCACGGTATTCCGAGTGAAAAGGACCGGGAGAAATGGTGGAAAGAGAAGGAAGAGAAGACAGGCCGTTACTACCGACTGATGGTCGGTCACGTCAAGAAGGTGCTCGCCAACCCCAAGCGGGTCGTGCCGACCTACGACCCCAAGGCCGGCTATGAGATCGCCGGGTTCGTCTGGTTTCAGGGCTGGAACGACATGTGTGATTCGCAGACCTACCCTGATGGCAACAGATCCCCGGACGGCTTTAGGCACTATACCGAACTGATGGCCCACTTCATTCGGGACGTGCGCAGGGATCTGAATGCCCCCGCCATGCGCTTCGTAATCGGCACGCTTGGTGTGCACGGCGACAAGGCGAAGGGCAGGATCGCCAACCTGCGCCCGGCCATGGCCGCGCCGGCGGACATGAACGAGTTCAAGGGCAACGTCGCTGCGGTGCACACCGGGCAGTTCTGGGACCACGAAATGGCGGCGATGGAGCCCAAGCTGTCGGACCTCAACAGGCTCAAGGACAGCGCGCACGTAATCACCAAGGAGGGCGTCATGGAGAAGAGAGCTCCCGGCACGCCCGACTGGCAGCCGGTCGGCAAGCCTGCCCCGGAGGAACGCACGTGGCGGTACACCACGTTCGATCCGCAGAATGAGAAGGACGTGATGCACAACAAGCGTGAACGCAAACGCTTCCGGGATGTCACACTGCCCGCTGGTTTGGAAGGGTGGTACAAGCCGGGGTTCGACGACAGCAAATGGAAGAGTGGCAGAGCTCCGATCGGCAAGGGCGTCTGGCCGTACCCCAAAAACACCCGCGATGTGACGGTCAAGAACGTGTCGGACTGGGGCGCCGGCGAATTCATCCTGATGCGAACGACCTTCGAGGTCGACAACCTGGACTACGAACAGTTCCGCCTCAGCATACTGTCGCGTCAGGGATTCCACGTGTATCTGAACGGACACAAGATTCACACCTACATCTGGTGGAAGGACGCGCCCTACTATCGAAGCATCGTCCTCGAGCCGAGGCACGTCGCGCACCTGAAGAAGGGCGTCAACATATTGGCTGCGTATTCCAACGTTCATTATGGCAGAGCCCAAGAGCCCTATGCATCCATAGACCTGGCGATCGAGGGTCTCCCCGCGGACGCCAGGAAGTACGTAAACAGCTCAGAGTATATGCGGAAGAGAATGGACACGGTGTTCACGCGCCGCGAGCAGAAACTGCTGAACGGCGCTTCGAACGCCGCGTTCCACTACATGGGCAGCGGCAAGATGATGGCGCAGATCGGCAAGGCCCTTGCCGAGGCATTGATCGAGCTGGAGAAGAGGTGAATGATCGAGCCGCCCTCGCGGTCGCGCGGCCGCTGGGCTTGCTCGGCCGCCCGCCGGCGCCGAAGCGTGGGTTCTCGAAGATATGGAGTGATAGACGATGCGATCAGCCAAGGTGATTCATGTGGTCAGTTGCCACGCCGAAGGTGAAGTCGGCGACGTGATCGTCGGCGGCGTGGCGCCGCGGCCGGGCGAGACGCTTTGGGAGCAGCGTTGTTTCATCGCCGAGGATGACCGCCTGCGGCGTTTCGTGCTGAACGAGCCGCGCGGCGGGGTGTTTCGGCATGTAAACCTGCTGGTCCCGCCCAAGGATCCCCGTGCGCAGATCGGCTGGATCATCATGGAGCCTGCCGATACGCCGCCGATGTCGGGCTCCAACTCGATCTGTGTGGCGACGGTGGTTCTCGACACGGGGATCGTCCCCATGGCCGAGCCGGAAACGGAACTCCTGATGGAAGCGCCGGGCGGCTTGGTCAAGGCGCGGGCGCTCTGTCGCAACGGCAAGGCGGAACGGATCACGATCACCAATGTGCCGTCATTCGCCGACAAGCTCGCGGCGCCGCTGGAAGTGGAAGGACTTGGCATGCTCACTGTCGATACAGCCTACGGCGGCGACAGTTTCGTAATCGTCGATGCGGCGGCCCTCGGATTTGAAGTCGTACCGGGTGAAGCTGCCGATCTCGTGGCCACCGGCATGAAGATCACGGCCGCGGCCAATGAGCAGCTCGGGTTTCAACACCCGGTGCATGCCGAGTGGGATCACATCTCGTTCTGCCAGTTCGCCGGCCCGTTGGTCAACGAGAACGGCGCCCTGTCCGGCCCCAACGCCGTCGTCGTTCGCCCCGGCAAGATCGATCGATCGCCCACGGGAACGGGCTGCTCGGCCCGCATGGCCGTTCTCCACGCCCGTGGGCGGATGCAGGTCGGCGATCGATACCGCGCGAGGTCGATCATCGGATCGGAGTTCGAGTGCGGGATCGAGTCGGTGACGACGGTCGGCCGGACCGACGCGATCCTGCCGACCGTCTCGGGCCGAGCGTGGATCACCGGAACGCATCAACTCCTGCTCGACCCGGCCGACCCTTGGCCCGAAGGCTACCGGCTTGCCGATACGTGGCCAGGAACATGCTGAACCGTGCGTGCCACAAGGAGCAAGAATGCAAGACCGCGCGTCTGAAGATCCGCGTGATTTCAGCGACGCCGAGATGAACGCCCGCCTTGTTCGGACTCGGGAGGTGATGGCGGCCCATGAGATCGATGCCCTGTGCCTGACCGGCGAGCACAACGTGCGGTATGTCTCCGGGTTCCGGGGCGAGCCGCGGCGCCTGCTGATCACGCAATCGGAGGTCGTTGTCTACACGGGCGTCCGGACGGAGCCGTGGGCGCGGGCCCAGACAACCGGTATCGAGGTGTCGACGGCGGCGGACGCGCTCGGCGACATCGCCGATCGTCTGGCAGGCAAGGGCGTCAAGACCATCGGCGTCGAACGGAGCGTGACGCATTTGGCCTACCAGGGGATACAGGAGCAATTCAGCGAATATGACGTGAGGGTTTCCACGGCCGTCGAGACGGCGCGCATGGTCAAGTCGGCGACGGAGATTTCCTACATGCGCACGGCCCAGGAAATGGCCGAGCGGGTCCTCAGCGATACCTTGCCGGAGATCAAGCCCGGTGTGACCGAACGTTTCATCCGCGGCCGAATCCGCAGCCGGATAGCGGAGATCGAGCAAGCCGACGACTGTGCGTTTGGCCCGCTGATCATCGCCGGCGGGAACGCCTGGGAGGTGCATCACAAACCGGATTTCCGGAAGGTGGAGCCAGGGGACTTCATCATCATCGACATGGGGGTGCGCTATCGAGGGTACAACTCCGATATGAGTCGCACGCTGTGCGTGGGGGCGCCCACCGACGAGATGCGTCGCGTGTATGCGACGGTGAAGGCCGCCCAGGAGAAGGCGTTTGCCGCGATCCGTGCCGGCGAGTGCAATCACGCTGTCGACGTCGCCGCTCGCGATCACATCGAGGCGGCTGGCTATGACGAGTTCTTCACTCACGGTTTGGGCCACAGCATCGGGCTGGAAGTGCACGATCCCTTGCTGGGATTCGGCAAGGCCCAATCCGAGGACACGCTGGAAGCGGGGATGGTCATGACCGTTGAGCCGGGCATCTACCTTGAAGGGGAATTCGGCGTTCGCATCGAAGATGTCGTCGTCGTGACGGATGACGGCTGCGAGAACCTGGTGAGCTTTGAACGCGACTTGATAATGCTCTAGTTCGAGTAAGCTATCGACGTTCCGCCAGAGCGTTGTTGCTCGTCGGGGCGCCAAGGAGAAACGTATGATT
Source organism: Phycisphaerae bacterium SM23_33 (assembly GCA_001303665.1). GTDB lineage: Bacteria > Planctomycetota > Phycisphaerae > SM23-33 > SM23-33 > SM23-33. Next base: position 15,138 of record LJUF01000083.1, read on the forward strand.
TGCAGACCCAACATCCTGATGGTCATGGCCGACCAGTTGACGGCCAAGGTCCTGAGCTTCCATGGGGCCGCCAAGCCGGCGAAGACGCCCAATCTCGACCGGCTGGCGGCCGAAGGTCACGTTCTGCAGAACACGTACTGCCCGTTCCCCATCTGCGCCCCGTCCAGGCAGGCGATGCTGACCGGGAAGCTGGCAAGCGAGATCGGCGTCTATGACAACGGCGCGGAGTTTTGCTCATCCCACCCCACCTTCGTTCACCATCTGCGCAATGACGGTTACTACACCGCCCTTAGCGGCAAAGCGCACTTCGTTGGCGCCGATCAACTGCACGGTTACGAAGACCGCTTGACGACGGATGCCTATCCCGCGGACCTGGCCTGGACGCCGCGTTGGGACGAAGACGCCGAAATCTACCCGTTTGAGAACTCCGGCAAGACCGGCATCAAGGCTCTGACGCTGTCGGGGCCCGTGGCGACCAGCTTGAACATTGAATTCGATGGGGAAGTCTGTTTCGCCGCCCGGAAATGTCTCCGGGACTGCGCCCGTTACCGTAAGGGCCAGCCGTTTTTCCTGAATGTGTCTTTCGGATCTCCACATGATCCGTATCAGTCCACGCCGGCGTTCTGGGATCTCTACACCGATGACGAGGTCGGAATGCCCGCCCAACCCAGCATTCCCTATGACCAACAGGACTCCCACAGCAGACAACTCTATCGTCACATCGGCAAGGTCGATTGGGCGCCCGACGACGAGATGATCCTGAGATCACGTCGTGGCTACTATGCGGCCGTGAGCTTTGTCGACTACCAGGTCCGTCGACTGCTCGAGACCCTCAAGGAGTGTGGGTTCTATGACAACACGATCATCGTGTTCACGTCCGACCACGGTGACATGCTCGGCGAGAAAGGCATTTGGTTCAAACAGACCATGTATGACCAGGCCGTTCGCGTGCCGCTACTTTTCTGGGGGCCGAACTACGTAGCTCGGGGAAGGACCGACGGCAACGTTTCTCTTCTCCACCTGTTTCCCACAATCCTGGACTGTGCCGGGATCGATCCCGAGTCCAGGTCGGGGGGACACGGTCCCGGCGGCCGCCTGCACCAGCAGAATCAACCCCGCTCGGCCCTGGCCCCTCGACACCCTTCACGCCTTGGCGAGAGCCTTTGGCCTCTTGTAACAGGACAGAGCGACAAGACGCTGGATTGTATCTACTGCGAGCATACCGACGCCAACGCGCTGTCGCCGATCCTGATGGTCCGGCGCGGCAAGTACAAATACGTATACAGCGAGAAGTGGGGCTGCCAGTTGTTTGACATGGAGAGCGATCCGGGCGAGACCGAGAATCTGATTGGAGACCCCGAATTGGCCGATGAAAGGGAGTCGTTGCGTCAACTGGTTCTGAGTCGGTGGGGCGATCCCAGAGCCCTGCATGACCGTATCGTCGAGGATCAAAACCGTAGACGTCTTGTCTGGCAGAGCCTGACCCAAGGCAAACGGCCGGTGTGGGATTACCAACCCTTTGAGGATCAGACCCGAAGGTTCGTCCGCTCCGACGCGTTTCTCTTCGATACGGAGAAGAACAGTATTCTGCCTTGCAGTGACGCCCGGTGACGAAGGTGTCAAGGGCGGAGCACGGCCGTGGCAAGGTGGCATTGGCGCGCGGCCGGGTCGTCTGTTGCTAGAGGGAGGGGGTAACGGTGCGCCATGAGGAATTGCCGGGCCCTCAGGCCATGCGACTACGCCGGCTGACGCCCGGACAGATCCGAGCACCACAGGCATACATAACCCAGCGCACGCACTTTCGACGTGCCTTGGGAGATGTTGCTGATGAGCAAGAGCAATCGCGTTGTGGACCTCACGCCTATCAGACGCCGGCAAGCGGTACAAGGGCCGCACGCTTCAGGTCGTGGCCCTGGCCGACGGCTTCGAGTACGAGGGCCGGCGTTTCAGGACGCTCTCGGCCGTGGAAACCGGCCTTCGGGCCGGCGAACTGGCGAGCCTGACGCGGGCGAGCTTCGCCCTGAACGGTAAGCGCCCGACCGTGAGCGTTGCCGCCGCATACAGCAAGCGACGCCGGCTGGACGTGCTACCCCTTCGCCCCGACACGGCCGCCGAGCTTCGGGGCTTCCTGGCCTCCAAGCTGCCGGACGCGGCGGCCTTCAACACGCCCAAGCATCGGCCCTTGTCCGAAGTGCTCCGCGATGATCTCGCCGACGCCCGCAAGGCATGGCTGGAAAACGCCACGTCGCCCCAGGAACGCCAGAAGCGCGAGAAGTCGGCCTTCCTGTCAGACCTGGACGCGGCGGGCCGCGTGGTCGATTTTCACGCCTTGCGGCATACGACCGGAAGTCTGCTAGCCGCCGCCGGCGCCCATCCGAAGGTCGCCCAGGCCGTCATGCGGCATTCGTCCATCGACCTGACGATGAGCCGTTACACGCACGTCTTCCGGGGGCAGGAAACCGACGCCGTGGCCGCCCTGCCCGACCTGGACGCGGCCCCCGTGAAGCAACTGGCCAAGGCAACGGGAACCGACCACGCAACGGCACAGGCCGCACAGGACGCGACAGGACGCCCCAGGACGGGCGACCGTGCCCAGGCCCGGCCGATGGACCGCCCGCGCCCGGACGATGACGGCCGGAAGGCGGGCGAGAAGAACTCGGCGTCCTGCTTGGCGCGGGAAGGCTCACTTTCTCGCGCTTCGTCGCGCGACAATGCACGGGAAGTCCAGGACGGCGACAACGAGAAGACCCCTGTGAACACTGACGAAAGTCAACATTCACAGGGGCATTCTCCATCACGCCCGCCAGGACTCGAACCTGGAACCTGCGGTTTAGAAGACCGCTGCTCTGTCCGTGTTGAGCTACGGGCGTCTGCGGGGATTCCTAAGTACGAGAATACCGCGTGGGTCTGCTGCATTCAAAGGGCTTTCTGTCCGGCCGCTCCGGGGTGCTCGGCGGCGTTGGCATGGTGCCGCGGCGTTCGCGCGCGCCGCGGCGGGGTCACGCGGGGCGCCCGTGGCGTCGAGTGCCCCAGGCGCCCTTGCGGGCCGTTGCCGAGCGGGGCACGTGCCCGTGCCGCCGGGCGATTCGCAGGCCGCCCCGACGGGCGAGAGCCCCACGGACCGGCTGCCGTTTTCCTCGGCAATGGCTTGACTTATGCGCGAATCGTGGTAAACTGCGTGGGAGTCCAATTTCGGGTCTCTAGGGTGTTTTTGTTCCCTTGGCGGCATAGGTTCGCGCAGAGGTCATCAGCGCGGCCCAGATGGTGCTGCGCAGGTAGAGCGGACCTCGCTGGCAAGAGAGGAGGCCACCCCTGAGGGCCAGAGCCTTACGCGGCCACTGGGGTCGCGCGTCCGGAGTCGATCGGCGCGCCAGGCGGCGGAAGCCCGCGCCGAGGCCCCGGAGGTCGAGACGGCGGAAGAAACCATCGTAAGGAGGACGATACGTGAGCATTTGCCCCACTTCATCTGCCCGCAGATCCGTTCGTCATCTCGCTTGCCGGCCGCGCTTCCGGGCGGCAGGTCGCCGCATCCAGAGGGCTCGGACGTGTCGAGCCCCGAGGCGGGCATGGCTGGCCGTGCTGATCGTCGCCCTGGCGGCGACAGCGGCCCCCGCGGCGGATGCCAACTCCTACTGGACCGACGCCGCCGGCGGCGACTGGAACGACAACGCCAACTGGGACACGGCCTCCTATCCCGACAACGGCAACGGCGGCGTGGCGACCTACGCGGCCTTCATCGACCTGGTGTCCGGCTCGCCGTACAGCGTCACGCTGAACACGAACATCACGATCGAAGCGTTCACGCTCGATTCGAGTGCCGCGACGCTTAACCACACGGGTGGAACGTTCACCGTCACCGACACGGCCGACCTGCTGGCGGGCACCTACTCCCTGGCCGGCGGGACCATCAACGGCAGCGGCGCCTGGACGGTGGGCGACGGCGTCCACGCGACGTCGATGGACTGGTCGGGGGGCACGATGACCGGACGCGACGTCGATGGACTGGTCGGGGGGCACGATGACCGGCTCGGGCAGGACGACGATCGACTCGGGCGCGGCGCTGACGATCTCGGGCACCAGCTCGAAGTACCTCGGCCGCGTCCTGGCCAATAAGGGCACCATCGAGTACACGGGCCAGAGCTTCCAGTTCGGTCCGACGTCGGGGGTCGTGGGGACGATCGACAACCTTCCGGGCGGTGTCTTCGACGCCAACGGGGACGGCGATTTCCATTACTACGGCACCGGCGCCCA
>LJUF01000084.1 GCA_001303665.1 Phycisphaerae bacterium SM23_33
CGGCTCGGCCGACTCGTTGGTGACGGTGACGGTCTGAACCGCCGCGCCGAGGGCTTCGCACAGTTCGACGCGGCTGCGGGCCACCAGCCCCGTGCCGGCGAGGCGGAATTCCGCCGCTTGCTCACTCGTTCGCTGGGGGGCGGCCTCGACGCCCTCGAAGTGCAGCCGGAAGCCGGGTGAGTCCCGAAGGAACTCCGCCAGCCCGGCCGGGCCGATCCGCGCGAGCACGTCGCGCAGCTTCTCACCCGGCTCCGCCTGCTGTAACTGCGTCGTCATGTTCGAATCCTTTCCTGCTGGCTGCTGATTCAGTCCGCCGTCAGGCCATCATCGGGTGCCTGGCCACCGTCGCCTCGAACGGCTTCTCGCCGCTCTCGAAGTCCGCGGAGAAGTCGCCCACCGCCTCGTACGGGATCCGGTAGCACCGATACACGCCGCGCTCGATCCGCTTGATCGTGCCGTAGTGAAATATGCCGAGGAAGCCGTTGACGTACTCCCAGACGATCTGCCCGGCCGGCGTCACCTCGAACAGCCGCCCGCGGTTGCCGTCCAGCGAGAGCGTGTTGCCGTTCGGCAGCCGCTGGACGGAGCCCCAGGAGAAGCTGAAGGACTTGTGGGGGTAGAACTGCCGCGGCTGGTGGACGTACTGCCAGACAATCCGGCCGGTGGCGGGGTTCAGCTCCACCAGCCGGGTAAAGATGCGCGTCCGCCGCGGGTAGCCGGCCTGGCCGCCGTTGTCGTAGACGAGGATGTGGCCGTCGGGCAGCATGTTGGGGTGGTGCGGCCCGACGAGCTGGTCGCGCCCCCAGTGCCAGACCACTCGGCCGCTGGGCTTGTCCACGATGAAGATGGTGTTGGTGTTGCGGTGGCAACTGAGGATGTTGCCGGGCTTGAAGCGCTCGTCGCCGCCGGCCAGCGCGTTGTCCGGCAGCGGCTCCAGCGTGTTCGTGTGCAGGTAGTCTCCCCAGGGAAGACCCATGTGGGTGCCGGGCGCCTCGCTGATGAGCCGCCGGGCCTCGTCCGAGAAGCCGAACTCGTCGAAGTGCCGGTCGCTGTGCCACGCCCATACCGGCTTGCCGTCGGCGGTGATCTCGATGAAGTAGTCCGAGGTCAGCTCGTGCGGGGAGATGTCCTTGTTCGTGACGCGCTCGGAGGCCAGGATGAGCGTGTTGCCGTTCGGCAGCCGCTGGAAGTCGTGGTGGTTGTGCGCCACGCGGTAGTTCGGGTCCCAGGCGATGCTGCCGGCCCCGCCGTGGGGGTCGTCGTCCGAGCCCTCGGGCTTGTAGTGCCAGAGGACGTTGCCTTTCCAGTCCATCTCGGTCAGCCAGTCCGATTCGTAGAGGATCCGGCCGCCGCCCAGGTACTTGGCGTGAGGGGTGGTGCGCTTCTTCGGGCTCATCCCCGCCAGCCACATGTGCACCACCTCGCCGGTCACGTCCATGAGGTACACCGCCGGGGAGGCCAGCGGGCAGAAAAGCGTGTAGCCGGGCGAGCACTTGCCGGGATCGTGCAGCGTCAGCCCGACCGGCCAGTCGGTCACCGAGCGCCCGAAGCTCATCTTCTGCTCCCTTCGAAAGGTGAATGCAGCGAAAGAATCACTTGCTGCCGAGGACCTCCACGAAGGCGGCGCGGGTCCGCGGGTCCAGCCCGTGATCGCGGTAGTTCAGCCGGATGTTCGGCAGTATGTTCCAATTCCGCGCCTCTTTCCACTGCCGCTCCGCCAGCTCGCGCTGTGCCTGGCTTAGCTGGGCCGCCACGGGGTCGTGGTTGCACACGCTTCCGGCCGGCACGAAGGCCTGGGCCTTGCAGAGGTGGAAGTAGACGCGGGCGTAAGGCCCGTTCAGCCGCCAGGACAGGTCCGTCAGCCGGTGCGGGCCGGGCGGAGGGACGCTTCCCCCCTGCGTGATGTGGAAAAGGCCGTGGCCGAGCTCGGCGAGGAACTCGCAGCCGAACAGCGTGTCGGGCAGCGCCTCCCGCAGGGCCTCGTGGATGGGGACCCAGGCTCGGGTGACGATGTTCCCGGCGTCGAGGTGGACGGCGTCAATGCCGAACTCCGTGACCACCCCGGCAATCCGGTCGCGGAGGATCGAGATCCAGCGCGGGTTGGTGACGTCCATGCGCACGATGGGGTGGGTCCAGGTGCTGCCCGGCTCGGCGCAGATGGCGTCGCTGATCCGGAAGGCGGCGTGCGAGAGGTCCGGCCTGCCGCCGGCGAAGGCCAGCCGCGCCTCGTTCACCCCGGCCTGGAAGCGCAGGGGGAAGCGGAACCGGCAGGAGCCCCCGGCCAGCTCGCCCGGCCGTGACCGCACCTCGCGGCCGTGCAGCATGACGCGAAGCCTCCCGGCCGCGAAGTTCCGCACGCCCGATACGGCCAGATAGGCCTCCATCGGCCGCGGGATCGCGGGCGTCCTGAAGATGGCCGCCTCGCCGCCCGCCGCCGCGTCCAGGGGAACGCTGCCGGAATCGTAGTCCAGCGCGACCGGGGGCATGCAGCTTGGCCAGCCGGCGTAAGGCCCGACGGGCTTGAAGCCCGGCCGCCGCTCGGCCTCGTCCACCGGGGCAGCCAAGTCCTCAACCTCCTCGAAGAACGGCTGGCAGGGGTCGGCGCCCCAGACCATGCAGTGAATCGTGACGCGGTGGCCGGCCTGGTGAACGGCGTCGATCATCTCTCGAAAGCCGCCGGCGCCGCCCAGCTCGTCGCAGGGGCCGTACAGCGGGTAGCCGGCATCGTAGCGGTTGTGGTAGCCCGGCAGGTAGAACAGCACGCCGCCGCCCATGGCGGCGGAGGCCATCTCCCGGCACAGGTCGCGCAGGTGGGCGTAGCTGTGGGCGACCTCGCCCTGACTGCGGAGCATGTCCAACGTCACGACCATGCGGATGTCGCCCAGCCACTGCGGCGCCCCGCCCGCCTCGGCCCACGGCCTGGCGCCGTAGTCGCGGCGGAGGTGGTCGTGATATCGCCGGACGGCCTCGTTCAGGGAAGCGTCGACGGCCAAATCCCATGGCTCGTCGGCGAGGCACTCGATTTGAGCCCACAGCACGGCCCCGTCCGCGAAGCCGCCTGACTTCCACGCCGGCCCCCACGAATCGTGAGGACGCCGCTCCAGCGACGGGCAGCCGATCAGCGAGAGCGCCCCGATCCCGGCCGTGGCGGCGAGAAACTGCGCGGGCCGGTACACGCAGGGGATGCCGGCGTCGCGGCCGGCCGGGCTGGACGCGTCGATCACGTGCCCGTAGGTCCGCCCGGTCGGCACGTGCAGTGAAGCGCCCGGGCTCGCGGGTAACGGCAGCTCGATCCGGATGCAGTCGTGGGGCCCGCCGCCGGCGATCCGGACCACCGAGCGGATCGAGCCGCCTTCCGGCGTCATGTGCCAGACGCCACCGCAGTTGTCGCCGGCCAGTTCCAGCGCCAGGCCGTCCCCGCGATTCGACACGCTCCGGACGGCCGCGGCTTGGCCACGGAGGAAGACCCTTGGCGGGACGCCGGGAAGCTCGATCGTGGCCGAATCGGCCTGGATCCGCCGCCACGCCCCTTTTCCATCCAGTTGGAGGGTGAGGCCGTCGCACCTGAGCTCGTGGGTTTTCGAATTCGGCTTGGCCATGGCGCCTGTCTACCCGCACTTCGCCGCCGGCAGTCCCGGCTCACCACGGCCGCCCTGCCCGCAGGTAAAGGCAGCCTACCGGCCGCCGGGCCGGCGTCAAGAGCTGACCCGGCTCGATAGGGGACAGAGTTGGTTTGGCCCTGCCTGTCCCGTGCAATCCAGACGGACACCGGGAAATCCGGCAAGAGCGCGGCTCGGCGGGTAGCGGCTGCCTCAAGGGTGGTCCGCAGCCAGAACCTGGCAACGCCCCTGATGGCACCCGTCCAATTGAGACAAGGCCAGTTTTGGGAGCAACTTGCGCCGTGCCCTGGGGCGACCTGTTTTCAAGACGACTCCGCCTGATAGCTTGGGCTGCGTCAGAGCCTTCGCCTGGCGGCAATGAATGGGCAGCCTCCTTGTGTTCGGCCTGTGTTCGGAAGTGCCAACTGCCCGCGGCATTTCGCTTGACAAAAACCGCTTTCGGCGGTATATAGCCTCGCGAGGAAGCCGTTGCTCATGCGCTCAAAGGCTCTAAACGGAGGAGTTGCTCAATGCTCACCACGCCCAAGGTCTCGGTGTTTGTGTGCGTGTGTCTGCTCGCCGCCCCGGCCGGTGCCGCTCTGATCATTCCCGGCTCCCGCGAGGAGGGTCCGCCGGACCCCGGCCTGGCGGACATCCGGCTGAGCGTGGACCTGGCGGTCGCCGGGGGCATGGCGGTGATGACCTTCATCAACGCCTCCTCCCCGGCCGATACGAGCGCGGCGTTCAAGGAGATCGTGGTTGACACCTGCGATGACGACACCGGGACGGCCGTGCTGTGGAACCCGCAGGTGCTGAACCAGCCTCCCGACGTCAGCTACACCGCCGTCGATTCCAACGGGCTGCCTTGCTTCCAAGGCTTCACCACCGACGCCACGGCTCTGCTATCGCTGCTGGCCGACCCGGCCCCGCCCAAGCAAGGCATCGGCCCCGGCGAGACCCTGCAGGTGCAGTTCGACACCTGCCTGCCTGACGGCGCCGGCATCAACGACTACCTGGCCTTCTTCGACGGCGGCAGCGACACCGGCATGTACAGCATCGGCTTTCACGCCATCCGCGCCACCGGCGTCGGCGGCGGGGGCCTCGCCGGTCTGTACCAGGGAGGCCAGCCCGGCGCCAGCACGCTGACGGTCATCAACTTCATGGACTCCGACCAGGACGGCGTGCTCGACCCGGGCGAGCCGCTGCTGGCCGGCTGGGACTTCCTCGTCGAAGGCGGCGGCTACTCGGGGATGTTCACCACCGGCCCGGGCGGCGAGCTGGTGATCGACCTTCAGGCCGGGCAGTACACCGTCACCGCGCAGGGCATGCCCGGCTGGACCGGAACCACCCCGTACACGTACGACGTGTCGATCGTCGAGGGAGTAGACGCCACGGCCGAGTTCGGCAGCATCCCCGAGCCGGCGACGCTGGCATTTCTCGCCGCAGGCGCCTTGGGGTTGCTTCGCCGCCGGCGTCTGAGGCCGGCCTCCGGCTGCCTGGCCGGCCGGAAAAGAAGCAACGCAACCGTGTCCTGAGACGCCGAAAAGGCTCGCCTGCTCGTCCTGACCCTTTCTCTGCTGGTTTTCTCTCCGCCACGGGGCAATGGTGCTTGACCGCCTGCGGCGGTCGTGGGGCCCGTCTATCCGCAAAATTCGGGGCTGACGCGCCTTGCTTGCACATGCGGCCGGGACTACCATGTTCCCGACGGTCGGGAGCCGGAAGCTGTTTCGGGAATCTCGGCTCAGCGTTCTCGTGCCGGAAGCAACAAAGAGGTGAAGCGGAATGTTTTCAGCGCGAAGATCGCATCTTGGGCAGGTCCTGGTGCTGGCGGCGCTGCCCCTGGCGGGGATCGGCTGCAAGGTGGCCGAAGACGCCGGGCACGCCAACCTGACAACGGCCTACACGGAGGCCCGGGCGGCACTTTTTCAGGCAGCCAAAGACGCAGACGCCTCAACTCGCACGCATGCGATGGAGGCCCTGGCCACCGCCGTGGGACGGGAGGCCGGGCCGGCATTCACGCAGGCTTTGAAGGATACGTCGTGGAGCGTGCGGTTCGCGGCGGCCGTGGCCATAGGAGACACGGCTTATGCCCCGGCCAAGGAGGCCTTGCTCCCCATGGCCGCGGATCGCAAGGTGGAACCGGACAAGAGAGTGCTGTGCGCGGTGATCTATGCACTTTATAGTCTCCAGGACGACACCTACGCCGGCGAGCTGGGACCGCTGCTGCGGGACCGAGACAAGGAAGTCCGCGCGAACGTCGCCCTGGCCATGGGCAAGATGGGCGAGCCATCGGCGACAGGCCCGCTGCAGAGCCTGCTCGAAGACGAGCTGGACGCCGGCAACAGGCTTCAGATCACCGAATCGCTGGCGATGCTGGGTGACACAAAGAGCCTGAACGTCCTGGAGGCCTTCGCCCAGACCCGGTTCCTGGAGGACCGTCTGGCGGCCATGGCCGCCATGGCCCGCGTGCGGTCGCCCCGGGCGAAGGCCATCCTGCGCGAACTGCTTTCCGAGAGGGATCGTCCTGATGTCCGCGTGGCTGCGGCCGGGGCGCTGGCCGGGCTCGGCGAGTTCAACCAGCGCGGGTATGAGCTGTGCGTGTGGGCGGTTCATGACCCTCGGCACGAACTCGAGGAGTTCTTCGGCGGCAGGGGGACGGTCTCGCCCGGCGAGATGTGGTCGCTGCGCCGGCTGGCGGCGCGGTCCCTGGGCCAGATGAAACGTCTCGAGACGGTCGCCATGCTGCGGGAGCTGCTGGGCTCCAGGGACGGCGGCGTGCGCGTCGCCGCGGCCGCGGCCGTCATGCGGATCATTGATTCCCAGCAGCACGTCACGCCGGCCACAGCCCCCGCCCAGGCCGGCGGGCGAGGCCGGAGCGAAACCGATCGCCCCGGCCAGGTGAAGCGGAAACGGCTGTATAGCGCCGGGGCGAAGGACTGACCCGGCCGGGCCGCCCGCACGGGTGAATGTGCCGCGCGAGCAGGTATCGGTGTTCAGGCCGGTCCCGAACCGGAAGCGGCAGCGTAGGCCCTTGTGCGAAAGGAGTCGGTTGATGAGGCCGAAAATGCCTTCGTTCCCCTGTTTGGCCTTTGCTCTTGCTCTGGTTCTTGCCGCGGGCCCGCTCAGCGCGGTTGACTTCACCTGGCAGGGCGGCGGGGCGGATGACAATTGGTCGACGGCCGGCAACTGGGACGCCCCGCCGGTCAGCGCCGCCGATACGGGCATCATTTTCGACACGGCTCTGGCCGCCACGCCCAATCAGGACGTGGGCTCCCCGTTTGTGCTGAACTCCCTCACGGTTACGGCGTTCGAGGCCGCCGGGCTGACCCTCACCGGCAACCAGATTCAATTTGCCGGTGCCACGCCGGCCTTCCGGAACAATGCCGCGGTGCCCGTGGATATCCAGACGGCCGTGGATCTGTCCGTGGACACCGTCTATACCGGCGGGGATTCGACCATCTCCGGGATCATCTCCGGCGGCGGCGGGCTGACGGTTGCCGCCGCAGGCACACTGACGCTCACGGGTGCGAACACGTACTCCGGCGGCACCACGGTGGCGGCCGGCACTCTCACGGGCAATGCCACAAGCCTTCAGGGCGACATCACCAACTTGGCCGCCGTCATCTTCAACCAGAATGTGGACGGCACGTACGCCGGCGTGATCAGCGGGGCCGGCACGCTGGAGAAGACCGGGCTGGCCGGGCTGACGCTTTCGGGTGCGAACACGTACTCCGGCGGCACGACGGTGACGGCCGGCTTTCTCGAGGGCGACGCCGCCAGCCTTCAAGGCGGCATCCTCAACAACGCCACCGTCATCTTCAACCAGGCCGCGGACGGCACCTATGCCGGGGCGATGAGCGGCACGGGCATGCTCGTGAAGACGGGCGCGGGCAAACTGACGCTCACCGGCGCGAACACGTACTCAGGCGACACGGCGGTGGCGGCCGGCATTCTCGAAGGCGACAGCACGAGCCTTCAAGGCAATATAGCCAACGACACCGCCGTCATCTTCAACCAGGCCGCCGACGGCACGTACGCCGGCGTGCTGGGCGGCGTGGGCACGCTGGAAAAGACCGGCGCGGGCAAACTGACGCTCACAGGCGCCAACGTGTACACCGGCGGCACCACGGTCACGGAGGGCACCCTCCAAGGCAGCGCCACCAGCCTTCAAGGCGACATCCTCAACAACGCCGCCGTCGTCTTCAACCAGGCCGTGGACGGCACGTACGCCAACGTGATCAGCGGCACGGGCACGTTCGTGAAGATGGGCGCGGGCACACTGACGCTATCGGGTGCGAACACGTACTTGGGCACCACGGGGGTGATCGCCGGCGAGCTGCAGATAAACGGGTCCATTGGCGCGGGCCTGACCTCTGTGGCGGATGGCGCGGCCATCAGCGGCACGGGCACGATAGGGGGCAGCGTCAACAACAGCGGCATCATCGCGCCGGCGGGTTCCGTTGGTACGCTCAGCATCAGCGGGGATTACGATCACGCCGCCACGGCCATCTATCTGGTTGAGTTCACCCCGACGGCATCCGACCTGATCGACGTCGCCGGCAATGCCAATATCGCGGGGGGCGAGGTCGCACCCATAATCATTGATCCGATAGAGAATTACGAAAGCAAGACCTATACCATCCTTCAGGCCGCCGCCGTGGTGGGCACCTTCGACACCTTCAGTGCCCCGCCCAGCACGGCCGTCCTGTCGCTGGAGCTGGAATACCTGCCCGACCGGGTGGACATGGTGTTCGCGCGAAACAGCTACGCGAGCCTGGGCGCCACGCCAAATCAGAGGTCCGTGGCCGCCGCCCTGGACAGCATCCGGCCCGGGGCAACGGGGGATCTGCTGGCGGTTTTGGGTACTCTGGACCTTCTTGACTTGCCGGCCTTGCGGGCCGCCCTGGACGATATCAGCCCGGCCTCCTATGATGCCACCTCGACGGTAAGCCTTAACACGGCCAAGCTGTTCAGCGGGGGGGTGGTCGGCAGGATGGGCCAGGTCCGCTCCACGATGCAACTGGCACGGGGGGGCGGTGGCACGCCTTTCGACCAGCTTCCCCGAGTGGCCTTCCCCGCCGCTGCCATGACCGGCCCGCCGATGGCCCCGCCGGAGCCGACCACCCAGATGCCGCGGGGCTTCTCGGAGGTCCGCGAGGGGAGGTTCGGCATCTGGGTTCGGCAGTTCAACACCTGGGCCAAGCAAGACAGCCGCGGCGATGCCGTCGGTTTCGACTTCAACACCCACGGCGTCATGCTGGGCGGCGACGTGCTGGTCGGCGACAACTTCGTCGCCGGCGGCGCCATCGGATATTCCAAGACCGGTATCACCCTGGACCGGGGCGTCGGCGACGGCGACATCGAGGCCATCCATGCCCTGGCCTATGCCACCTTCTTCAAGGATAGCTGGTATATCGACGGCGCCCTGGGCTTCGGCTACAACTCATACGACAACACCAGGAACATCAAGTTCCTCGGCAGGAAGGCCGATTCCGAGCACGACGGACAAGAGTACCTCGCTTATTTCGGCGGGGGTTACGATTTCAACCTCGGTGGCTGGATCCTGGGCCCGATCGGATCCCTTCAGTACGTCTACCTGAAAGAGGACGCCTTCACGGAGAGCGGCGCCGGGGCGATGAGCATGTCGGTGGATTCCCGGGATTCATCATCGCTGCAGAGCGCCCTGGGCCTGCGATTTGCGAAGGTGTTCGACGTCACTTCGCTCTTTGCGGAGGTGTTCGATATCGATTCGGTCAAGCTCATGCCGGAGCTTCGGGCGGAATGGCTGCATGAGTTCCTGCAGGGGGCGGGCAGCGTCACCTCCCGCTTCGCGGCGGCCGGCGGGTCCTTCACGGTTCAGGGCCAGGAGCCCGGCCGGGACGGCGCCGCCCTCGGCGCCCGCCTGAATATGGCCTTTGCCAAGAACGTGTACGTCTACGTGAACTACGAGCTGCTGCTTCAGGGCGGCGCCGGGCCGACCGCCCATTCTCTCTGGGCCGGCCTCCGCGTGGAATTCTGATCCGCCGACCCCGCCCGATGCGGGGCCGTTGAAACAGTCTCCCGCCGCGAACCACGCGGAAGAAAAGGGGATAAGTCCAATTACCGGGAAGAAAAGGAAGAAAAGGGGATAAGTCCAGAAGAAAAGGGGATAAGAAGAAAAGGGGATAAGTCCAATTATCGGAGACGAGCCGCGAGCGACGCGAACGAGAGCAAATTCGAGAAAGTATCCCGCCGCGAATCACGCGAACCAGAGCAAATTCGAGACAGTATCAGGCCGCGAACGGCGCGAACGAAAAGAAAGTCGAGAAGAGGGAGAAGTCCAGTTATTCTGCCGCCGGCTGAGGAGACGATCCCGCGGCTGCACCGCTTGCCGGTCGGGGGGCGCGGGAAGAAACGCCGTGGGGGGAGCGGAAGCAAGCAGGGAATAGGCGGCCGTCCTGCGTCGCGCCGCGATGCGAGTTGAGCCGCCGGATCCGGACATGAGACGGGCGACACGCGCATCCTGTTGGGTCGCCGCGATTGTGTGTGCTTTGGCGCTGCTCTGCTTGGTCCGCTGGCGCGTCCAGTGCCGTCGGAGCCTGGAACAGGCCTGCCTCGAGACCCACCGGCGCTTCCTTGAGGCGGTCGAAAAAGGCAGGGCCGAGGAGGCCTATAGCCTGATGGTGTCGGACTACAGACGCGTGTGTACGGTCTCCGACTTCCAGCGCATAATGGGAAGATATGCTTGGGGCGAATACAAGCGCTTCCGATGCCTGCGCATGTGGAAGCAAAAAGGGCGCTGGAACTGCGAGGTAGGGTATAGGAACGCCGCGGGCTTCTTTGTGGGCACAATCTATCAGTACGAGCTCGAGTCGGGCGAGTGGCGTTTCACTGGTTTAACTCGGTCATGTGTAGACTGAGCGGAGCCGGCACAAACCGGAGAAGCGGGATAAGCCCAACTGCTGCCGCGCCTCCGCAGGAGATGATCCCGCGGCTGTGCTTGCAGGAACGGCCCGGCCGCCGCACCCAATCTCCAATTGACCGTCAGCTGTGATCCCCCTTGGCAGTTGCCGGCGGGGGGATGCCCAGCCAGACTTTGATCCGCTTTTCCGGGGGCACATCGCCGAGGAGGGCGGGCCCGGTATAGCAGAGCGGGCGGGGGGCCTCTGCGGGTGGCATCGGCGGGGCAGGGGTTCACCAGGCGGCAGGGGTTGCCCTTGAGGCTGCGCAGCGATAGCGTCCGGACCCGGCCGGCGGCAATCTCCGCGTCCACCTCAAAGGCACCGACGGCGAGGAATCGCTCGAACTTTGCGTCCCATTCGGCCGGTGCCGCGGGGGCGATGCGAATCACCCCGTCGTAGCTTTGGAGGAGCATTTCGGAGACGGCCGCGGTCATCGCCTCGCTGGAGTCCGGCATGCCCCAGCGGGTGAGGCGCTGCCGGTCGTTGACGGGGCAGTCGAAGGCGAACAGCCCGTTGGGCTTGAGGTGCTGGAAGATGCCGTAGTCGTAAAGGAAGTCGCGCGCCTGCTCGGCCAGGCCCAGGCGGGCGGCGTAGCCAATAAGGTTCGGCCAGCAGCAGTCGTCGTTCCAGGTGGCGATGTCGAAGGGGTAGTCGGCCACCGCCCGCGAGGTCCGCTGCGGGATCGCTCGGAGCGTGCGGACGGCCAGCTCCTGCGCCTCCCGCGGCGAACCCAGCCCGATCTCGCCGGCGGTGTACACCGCGCACAGCAGTGCCGTATGCCCCAGGCGGCAATCGGGGGCGGCGTCCCGGTGGTCGAGCAGGACCTGGCCGTTGCTGGGGATCTCGGCGAGGTTGTCCAGCAGGTCGCGCCAGCCGGGGCGGAGGTCGGCGTCAAGCCCGAGCAGCCCGGACGCCTCGATGACCGCCTTCATCAGCGCGCGGATCAGGGCGATGTCGATGCCGGGGTCGGTCGCCCACCAGGGCGACTGCTCCGGCGGCGTGGAGGGGAAGATGTGGTATTTGCCGTCGTCGCCCTTGATGGCGTAGGCCCGGTAGAACTTGGCGGCCTCCCGCATGAAGGGATACGCGCTGTCGCGCAGGAAGGCCGCGTCGCCGGTGTACTGGTACCCCCACCAGAAAAGCTGGGCGCACCAGGCCGTGCCGCACTGCCAGTTCCGGCAGGGAAGGTAAGACATCTCCCTGCACGTGCCGTCGGTTAGCCCCGGCACCTTGATGCCGTCGATGTCGGCGTGCCGGCGGAAGAAATCGAAGTACGTCTTGGCCAGGCCGATCTGATTGGCCGCGAACACCGGCCAGTACATCATCTGCACGTTGTAGTCGGTGTGCACCGCCCCATGCCAGCCGCCGTGGGGCAGGTAATAACCCGGCGGCATGATGGTGGGCAGCTCGCGCCCGCGCGACTGGCAGGCCAGCAGGTAGATGCCCTGGTACCAGAGGCTCTCGACGAGGCGGTCGTACAGCAGCAGCGACGAGCGCCGCCAGAGCGCGTCCCACCACGACTGGTGATCGGCGCGGAGTCCTTCCCAGCCGCGTTGGGCCGCGGCCGCCGCGAGGTCCCGCGCGCGGGCGGCGGGGTCGGGGGCTTCCTTGCTGGTGGCGACGCCCAGGAAGAAGGTGGCTTGGGCGGCGTCGGCGGGGAGGCGGTCTGCGCCTGCACCTCGCGCCAGACGCCCCCAGCGGTGCCGGCTTGGGCGGCCTGGGCCTCGGCCACCACGCCGCAGGCGGCATACGTGAAGCCGTCGGGGAACACGTATCGAATCCGGAGGCTCTCGGCTTGGGCTTGCACTTCCGGCTCACCGAGCTGGTCATCCACGTAGCGGGCTAGTTCGACTGTGATCGGACGATTGAATGTCCCGCTCCGCTGGACGCGAACGGCGAAGACGTTGGAGTTGGCGTCGATGAAGACCCACACGCGGGCCCCCTGCGTCGGATCGCCGAGGGTGAATTCGACCTCGGCCCGGTGGATGGACAGCCGGCACCGGAACTTCTCGAACACCTGCCCGGGGTCCACCCGCACGATCCCGACCGGCTTGGGCGTCGGCGGGGAATAGGCGTAGGGATACGTCTTCTGGTGGCTGCCGGGCGGGCCCACGACGCCGTACGGCTCAAGCTGGTCGAGCTTCCGGCGGCCGGCCTCGGTGCCGGCGTGCCGGGCGATGAGTTGCCGCAGCTCGGTGAGCCTGTGGTACCGGTGGCCCTGCCTGTCGTAGCGGTGGTCCCACAGGTCCGTCTTGTTCAGGGTGACGGCGATGACGCCGCCGGTTTCCGGCCCGCCGCCGAAGACGGCCCCGCCCAGGTCACCGTTGCCGATGCAAAGCCCGTTCTGCCAGAAGGGCGCGGGCTGGAGGAAGACGATCTCGCGGCGGGCCATCTGCCCGGCGAACGCTGCGTCCGCTGTGCTGGCCGGGCCCGGCGGCATGACAACGCTCCCTTCTGGAGGATGCTCTTGAACGTGCCTGAGCGGCCGACGGTATCACCCCTCCGCCGGGGTTGTCAACGACTCCGGCCGGCCATGACAATTTCACTGTCCTGGCCGGACCCGATTGACTAGTTTCTTCCGTGGCCTGCGCGGGCAAGTGGAGGTCGCGGGGTGAAGATTGACGTGCGGAAGAAAGCGGGAGAGATCTCTGCCCTGTGGTTCGGGCACAACCTCGAGCACACCCGAAGCTGCCTGTGGCGGGGGCTCAGCGCCCAGCTCATCCGCAACCGGAAGTTCGCGGGCGCGGCCGGCCGGGACGGCGTGGCCCGCCACTGGTACCGCGTCGGGCCGCCCGGCTGCCTGTATCGTCTGGAACGCACCGGAGGCAAGCGCGGGACCGAGGGGCAGGCGTACACCGCCCATTTTGACCC
>LJUF01000085.1 GCA_001303665.1 Phycisphaerae bacterium SM23_33
CGGGTGAGGTCCAGCTGACCGGCCGGACGCGGACCGACCACATCGTCATCTTTGACGGCCAGCCCGGGCTCACCGGCCGCTGCGTCGAGGTGGACATAACCGCCGCCACCGCCCTGACGCTGATGGGCCGGCGGCGGTGACCGCCGCCGGACGTGTCACAGGCCCAGGAGTTGCCGGACCGGGTCGGGTTCGGCGGGGATGCGGACGAAGGCCAGGACGACCATGTTGGCGATGGTAATGAGGTCGTAGGGGACGGTGGCGCGGGGGTAGCGCCAGCACTTGAGCTTGTCCAGCCGTCGGGGGCTTTGCCGCGGGTCGAGGATGGGCTTCTGCCCGGCGGCGACCCGGCGGGTGTAGCTGATCCGCGCCCACACGGTCAGCATCGGCAGCAGCGCCTGATGCCACAGCAGCATAGGCACGTTCTGCCAGATCACCGCGATCAGCACGGCCACCATCCGCTCGCCGCGCTGCCAGTAGCCGACGGTGCAGAACTGGATGAGGTCCTCGGCCCGGGCGCGGGTGTAGGAGATCATCAGGGCGGCGAAGACCGCCAGCATGGGCAGCAGGGCGTAGGTGAGGTTGCCGCGGGCGGCGAAGTAGAAGGCGATG
Source organism: Phycisphaerae bacterium SM23_33 (assembly GCA_001303665.1). Lineage (GTDB taxonomy): Bacteria > Planctomycetota > Phycisphaerae > SM23-33 > SM23-33 > SM23-33. The sequence goes on from LJUF01000085.1 coordinate 610, forward strand.
CCGAAGTAGATGACGAAGTCGCTGAAGCGGTCGAGGGTGGAATCCAGGAAGGCGCCGAAGGTGGTGGACTTTCCGCCGATCCGGGCGACGGCCCCGTCGAGCATGTCGCCGGCGCAGCACAGCAGCAGCAGGATGCCGGCCAGCAGCAGCCAGGCGTTCGGCTGGTAGTGACACAGGTCGCCCGGATCGAGGGTCCAGCCGAAAGGCGCCCCGGCCCCAAGGGCGAGGCACACGCCCGCGGCGAGGGTGAAGACCAGCCCCGCGACCGTCAGCATGTTGGGGGTCGCGCCGGCCCTGACCAGCCCGCGGGCAATGCCGTCCCGCAGCCGGGCCACCGCCGTGCCCACAGTGCGTCCGATCATGGCCGGCAATGTAAGGCAGCGGCCGGGCGCAGGCAAGCGGCGGCCGATCGCGAGCCGGTCGTTGAACCGTGGTTACTTGGCGGGGGTGGGCTGCTTTTCGCGCTTGGCGGGCTGATATCGCTCCGGCGCCGGCTGGCCTTCGGCGGCGATGAACTCCTCCAGCATCCGCATGGCCTCATAATCGGTGAACTGCACCGGCGGGTGCTTCATGGTGAAGGCCGACACGCCCACCAGCGGCCCGGCCAGGCCGCGCTCGCGGGCCAGCTTGCAGCAGCGGATGGCGTCGATGGTCTCGCCGGCGGAGTTGGGCGAGTCCTCCACGCTCAATCGCAGCTCGATGTTCAGCGGCACGCCGCCGAAGCCCTTCCCCTCGATCCGGCAGAAGCAGATCTTGTTGTCCTTCTGCCAGGGCACGAAGTCGGCCGGGCCGATGTGAACCTGGTCGTCCGGCAGCGGCACGTCCAGCTGCGACTGCACCGCCTCGGTCTTGGAGATCCGCTTGGACTGCAGCCGCGACTGGTTGAGCATGTTCAGGAAGTCGGTGTTTCCGCCGGTGTTGAGTTGGTAGGTGGCGGTGATCTCGGCCCCGCGCTCCTTGAACAGCCAGGTCAGCACGCGGTGGACGATGGTGGCCCCGAGCTGGGCCTTGACGTCGTCGCCGACGCAGGGGATGCCGGCCTGGGTGAAGCGCCTGCCCCAGGCGGGGTCGGAGACGATGAACACCGGGATGCAGTTGATGAGGCTGACGCCGGTTTGCAGGCAGCACTCGGCGTAGAACTCAGTGGCCTTCTGGGAGCCGACGGGGACGTAGTTCATGAGGATCTCGGCCCCGCTTTCCCGCAGCAGCTTGACGATGTCCTTCACGGCGGCATTGGGGCGGTCGGCCACCACGAAGCGCTGGTGCTCGGGGTAGTGCTGCATGTGGTCGGCCACGCCGTCCAGGACGTTGCCCATGGCCACGATGACATTGTCGTAGCGGAAGTCGCTGTAGAAGGCCTTGGTGTTGTTGGGAAGGGCGAAGACGGCCTCGTGCAGCGGCCGGCCGACCTTCCGGGCGTCGATGTCGACGGCGGCGACCACCTCGATGTCACCGGGGCCGTAGCCCTGGATCTCCGGGTGCAGCAGCCCCACGCCCCTGCGGGCGTCCTCGTCGGGCCCGTCCTGGTAATAATGAATGCCCTGGATGAGGGACGAAGCGCAATTCCCGATCCCTACGACGGCGACGCGAACCTTCTCCATGATCGTCCTCGGTACGTTTCTGGCTTCGATCCCGACCGCCGGTCCGAACCCCAGGATGCCCGGCTGCCGCTGGGACTGGCGACCAGCCGAAGGAACGCCAGATTCTAGGCCCCCGGCCCGTTGGCGTCAAGAAATTGTGAATTTGTGGGCGTCGGCCGGTGGGCCTGGAGGGGGCGAAGGTGCAGGAAGAACTCGAGGTTGCCGCCCTTGCCGGTGAGCGGGCTGGGCATGACCGCCAGGGGCGGCAGGCCTATCTCGGCGAGCTCCTGGCAGACGCGTCGGCAGACGTCGGCCGCTCGGGCGAAGTCGAGGCGGCCGCGGGCGGCCGCGCCCGGCCCCGCGCCGGGCAGCTTGGCCAGCTCGTAATGCGGCTTGAGCAGCGAGACGACCTGCCCGCCGGCCTTCAGCCAGCGCGCCGCGGCCGGGACGATCAGCCGCTGCGGCGTGAAGGCCACGTCGATGACGACTAGGTCCACCTGGGCCGGCGGCTCGACGTACAGGGCGTTGGTCCGTTCCATGACGACCACGCGCGGGTCGTTCCGCAGCCGCCAGTCCAGGGCTCCGTAGCCGGTGTCCACCGCGAAGACCTGCCGGGCCCCGCGCTGCAGCAGGCAGTCGGTGAAGCCGCCCACGTTGGCCCCGAAGTCGGCGCACAGACACCCACCGACGGAGATCCGAAAGGCATCCAGCGCGGCCAGCAGCTTCTCGCCGCCGCGGGAGACAAAGCCTCCTTCGGCAGGGGTCATGGCGATTATTTTACCGCCCCGGCCGGCGGCGGGGGTGCTCTGGGATTCGGCCTCAGCCGGCCATGGCCTTCAGACGCCTGGCCAGCCGGGACTTCTTCCTGGCGGCGGCGTTCTTGTGGATGGCGCCTTGGGCGGCCACCTTGTCCAGCCGCTTGTAGGCTTCCTTGAGCCGGTCGGCGGCCTGGTCGGGCTGCCCGGCGGCGACGGCCGCCTCGAAGGCGCGGATGCTGTCCTTGACGCGGTCCTTTCGCCGGCGGTTCCGCAGCCGGCGGATGATGTTCTGGCGGATGCGTTTCCTGGCTGATTTCGAATGCGCCACGAATGCCTCTCCTACTGACTCGGGCCACCCTGGCCGCCGCGAGCGAACGCAGCATTATACCCCTGGCGGCGAGGGCGCCAACCCGGCACCGGCTGATCCGCGGCGCCGGCGGCGGAGGCGGCCGATCAGGGCGATGCCCCCGCCTCGCCCGGCCCCGAGTCGATCTTCTTGCGAAGGGCCTCGATCCGTTCCCGCACGTCGCGGTAGTTGTAGTCCATCTGGGCGACGTGGGAGAAGTGCTCCAGGGCCTTTTCGTGCTCCTGCGTCGCTTCCAGCGACTCGCCGAGGTCGTAGTGCAGCTCCTTGGCCCGCTCCTCGCCCGGCTCCAGCTCCAGGGCCCGCTGGAAGGTTTCGACGGCCTCGCGGTGCCAGCCCTTCCGGGCGAAGCCCTTGCCCAGCAGGGTCGTGGCCAGGATCCGCCGCTTGGGGTCTCGCTGGGCCTGCTGGAGCGAGGCGATGGCCTCGTCGACCTGCCCGGCGATCAGCTGCCGCCGGCCGAGCTCGAACTTGATGGACAGGTCGGTGGGGTATTGGCTGGCCTGCTCGGCGTACATCCCCAGCTCGAAGCCCAGCAGCTTCCTGGCCGCCTCCAAGGAGGCCTGCTGGTCGCCCTGTTGCCTCAGCCTGTTGATCTCCCGCTTCATCTGCCGGACCTTGACGTCGTCCATCCGCATCTTGAAGCGGTACTGCTTGGTATCGGCGTAGCCCCTTCTGAGAACGTCAACGGCCGTGTTCTCGTACCCTTCCTCTTCGAGCTTCAGCAGGGCGTCGACCAGGCCGTCAATCTTGCCGGGAACGCTCGGGTTGGATTCGTACTCCGACCGGGCCTTGTCGATCTCCCTTTCGATGAACGTCCGGCTCTGGGCCAACTGGTCCTGCTGGGCCAGCTCCACCTGCTTTTCCATGTCGCGAACGCTCTCGACGAAGGAGGTCTCGCCGTCGTAGCGGCCCTGCTTGATGGTGTCCCGGGCGGAAAGATCCTTGGCCTTGTCCGCTAGGGCGGCGTCGTTGGGATACGCCCGCACGGCCAGGTCGCAGACCTGCACGGCCGAGGAGAATTCCTCGATGTCGGCGTAGGCCTCGGCCAGCATCACGCAGATGTGCTTGTTGGGACGTTTGGCCTGCCGCATGGACTCCAGCAGGAGGTCGCAGATCCACCGGATGAGGCCGCGGTCTTCGACTTTTCGCGCGGCCTTGAACAACGACACCATGTGCCCGAGCTTGCCCGGGTTCTTGGACAGGAGGTACTCGGCGTTGACCAGGGCCTCGACGGGCTCCTTGCCGCCCCTGCGCTTGAGCTGCTCCAACAGGCCGGCCGACTTGCCGCCCTGCATCTTCCGCTTCAGCCCCACGTCGCGCAGCGGCACGTGTCCGCGATCGAGGTTGGCCGGCTCGCGGCGGATGCCCTCCAGGTACAGTTGGATGGCGAAGTCCCAGTTGCCGCTCTCGGCCACCTGGTCGGCGCGGTCGAAGAAGGCCTTGCCCTTGCCGGGGGTCGGTTCCGGTCTCTTCTCTGCCTCTGCCATCAAGCGGCACTCTCTGCGCTGGAAGTCGGCAGGAGCTATACCCTATCCCAGCGCGGCGGGGTTGACAAGCCCGGCATCGCTTCTAAGCCCTTCCTCAATTTTGCATTGTACCATGTTCGCCCTTGCCGGTGGGACAAGCCAGCAGGTTCGCCAGGGCCAGGAATCCGCCTGGGGCCACCTCCTGCGGCCGCCGACCGGCATCGATCCCCGCCGAGGCCAGCGCCGCCAGGAACTGCTCCCTCGGGAAGGGGAAACTGCGGCTGCGGGCGGCGGCGGCCACCTGCTTGCGCCGCAGCCCGAACGTCGCCGACAGCACCGCACAGAGGCTGGCGGCGTCGGCCAGCCGGGCGGCCGCGGCGGCGTCGAAATCCAGCCGCACCATCTGCGAGTGAACCTTCGGCCGCGGCCAGAAGGCCTCCGGAGGCATGACCTTGCCGGCCTGGACGCGGCTGAGCAGGGCGACGATCACGCTGACCCGCCCGTAAGCCGCCTCGCCCACCCCGGCCGTCAGGCGGTCGGCCAGCTCCTTTTGCACGGTGAAGGTGAGTGTGTCGAAGCGGACCTGGGCCGAGCCCTCGGCCGCCCGGCCGGCCTTGACCGCCTGCCAGGAACGCAGCAGGCAGTTGATGATGACGGGCACGGCCACGCTGAAGGGCAGGTTGGCCACCAGGTGGACGCTGCGGTCCGGCGCCAAGGCCGCCAGCACCTCCGCCGCCAGGGCGTGCTTGCCGGCCAGCGCGTCGCGATTGAGAATCGTCAGGTTCTCCCGCTGGCTGAGCCGGCGGCCGAGGATCTCCGCCAGGGCCTTGTCCATTTCCACGGCCACCACGCGCCGGGCCCGCCCCAGCAGCTCTTCGGTCAAGGATCCGGTGGCGGCGCCGACTTCAAGCACCGTCTCGCCGCCGGTCAGGCCGGCCAGGGACACGAGCTTGTTCATCAGGTTGGGGTCGATGAGGAAGCTCTGGCCCAGCCCGCGTCGAGGCCTGTGCCCGGCCCGGGCGAGGAGCTGCTTGATTTCGGAGAGCTTCTGCACGCGTTAATGGATCTCCACGGCCCGGCCGGAGCGGATGGCCTGGGCCTCGGCCAGGGCCAGCGCCACCGACTGCCGCGACGATTCCGGCGGTACGACCCGGCTGGGCTTGCCGCTGCGGATGCATCGGATGAAGTGGTCCATCTCCGCCTCGTAGCCGCTGACGGCGGGGGCCTGCAGCTCTTCGGCCGAGTCGCTGTAAAGCCACAGGGTCGGCCGCTTGTCCATGGCATACACCAGCGTGGCCCTTTCCAGGCACATGCGGAAGGACATCACGAACGGGATGTCCTCGCCGGCCGACCAGCCGCCCTCAAGCTGCACCACCGGGCCGGCCCGCCCATAGTCATACCAGCTCAGCACCTGGTCGTATCCGCCGGAGGGGCCCCTCAGCCCGCGGGCGCGGACCGACCGCGGCGGGCCCAGCAGGTACAGGGCGTAGTCCACGTCGTGGATGTGCAGGTCCAGCAGGGCCCCGCCGGACTTCTTGTGGTCGGTGAACCAGCCCCGGGCCCCGAAGGTGGGCACGCCGCAGCGCCGGCTCATGGTCAGCAGCTGAAGCCGGCCGAAGCGGCCGGAGCGCACGATCTCGGCCGCGGCGGCGTACTCGCCCCAGAAGCGGATGCAGTGGCCGATCATCAGCGTCCGGCCGGCCTTTCCGGCGGCGGCCAGCATCCGGTCGCAGTCGGCCAGCTTCAGGGCCATCGGCTTTTCGCAGAAGACGTGCTTTCCCGCCGCCAGGGCCGCGCAGCTCAGCCGGGCGTGCAGGTGGCTGGGCGTGGCCACCACGACCGCGTCAATGTCCTCGTCATTGAGGATTTCCTCCAGCGTTTGGCAGCGCCGGACGGCCGATTCGTCCCAGCCGGCCGCGCCCGTCTCGATGTTCCCCCCGCCCGGGGCCAGCGGGCGGGTGAGGCGCTGCGGGTCGCTGTCGTGCACGGCCCGGATTTCGGCCTGCGGGCGGGCGGCCAGCGTGGCCAGGTGGGTCCGGCCCATGAATCCCAACCCCAACACGGCGAATCGCAGCATGGCGGCACTCCCTGAGACCGTTGGCGGCGGCTGCTTTCAGACGGCCGGACGCCTAATATATCTGAGGGCAGGGCGCGGCGAGAAGGCTCAGCCCGAAATCCCGGCCGGCAGACCGCCTCATGCAGGCGGCGCATCCGCAAGGCCGCGCCGAGCCGGATGTGTTCCGGGTCGCCTGGCGGCGGCTGGGACGTTATAATCTTCCCGTCGGCGCAGGAAGGTGAAGTCGGGAGATGGCATCCTCGCGAACGGCATGGAGGCTGGGGGGATTACGGTGGGAGGTGGCCCGCCCGTGGCCGGCGGCTGCCGAAACGGCCCGGCGGCTGAAGACCTCTCCGCTGATCACCCAGATCCTGCACAATCGCGGCCTGGAGGACCTTGGGGAAATCCGCCGCTTCCTTTCGCCCAAGCTCACCGACCTGCATCCCCCCGAGCTGCTGCCGGACATTGACCTGGCCGCTGAGCGGATTTGCCGGGCCGTCCGTGACGGTGAGAAAACCTGCATCTACGGCGACTACGACGTGGACGGCGTGGCCGGCGTGGCCATTCTGTTCCGCTGCCTGGCCATGCACGGCGCGGCGGTGGATTACTACGTGCCGCACCGGCTGGCCGAGGGCTACGGGGTCAACGTCGAGGCCGTCAGGTCCATCGCCCAAAGCGGCGCCCAGCTGCTGGTGACGGTGGACTGCGGCATATCCGCCTGCGAGCCCCTGCGCCAGGCCGCCGCCCTGGGCATGGACGTCATCGTCACCGACCATCACGCCCCGCCCGAGCGGCTGCCCGAGGCGGTGGCCGTCGTTCACCCCGGCCTTCCGGGTCGCCCGTATCCCAATCCCGGTCTGCCCGGGGCGGGGGTGGCCTTCAAGCTGGCCTGGCAGGTGGCCCGGCGGCTGAGCGGCAGCGACCGCGTGGACGAGCCCACCCGGAACTTCCTGCTGGAGGCGACCTCGCTGGCGGCGCTGGGCATCATCGCCGACGTGGTGCCGCTGCTGGGAGAGAACCGCGTGCTGGCGGTGTACGGGCTGAAGGGCCTGGCCGCCAGCGAGCACGTCGGCATCCGGGCGCTGTTGAAGTCGGCGGGGCTGGCCGGGGCGAGGCTGGATTCGTATGACGTGGGCTTCGTCCTGGCTCCGCGGCTGAACGCCTGCGGCCGCATGGGCCACGCACGCCTGGCGGTGGAGCTGCTGGCCCGGGCCGACGCCGCCCGCTGCCGACGCATCGCCGAGCACCTCGAGCGACAGAACACCCGCCGACAACGCATCGAACGCGAAATCTTCGAGCAGGCCGTGGACATGCTCGAACAGGGGCGGGCCGCCGCCCCCACCGACTTCGCCATCGTGCTGGCCTCGCCGGACTGGCACGGCGGGGTCATCGGCATCGTGGCCTCGCGGCTGGTGACCCGCTTCGGCCGGCCGGCGGTGCTCATCGCCGTGGACGGCGAGGACGGCCACGGCTCGGCCCGGAGCATCGACGGCTTCCACATGCACGACGCCCTGGCCGCCTGCGCCGAGCACCTGACCAGCTTTGGCGGGCACGCCATGGCCGGCGGGCTGAGGCTGCCGGCCAGCAGGATCGAAGCGTTCGCCAAGGCGTTCGCCGGCTTTGCGGCCGAGCACGTCACCGCGGAGATGCTCGCCCCGGCCCTGCGGCTCGACGCCGAGGCCACGCTGTCGGAGCTGAGCCTGCCGGTGGTGGAGCACCTGGAGCGGCTGGGACCGTTCGGACAGGCCAACCCCCGCCCGCTGCTGGCAGTGCGCTCCTGCCGCCTCCTCGCCCCGCCCCAGCGCATGGGCCGGGGGGGCGAGACCGTCAGCTTCGTAGTCGGGCAGGAACGCCCTGCCTCCCCGGCCAAGCGGATGCGCTGCGTGGGCTTCGGCATGGGCGAGCTGGCCGACGCCCTGGTCGGGATCAACACGGTGGACATCGCCGGCGAGCCGGTGCTGGACCGCTTCAACGCCCGGCTGAGCGTCCAGATGCACCTGCGCGACGTGGTTCGGGTCTGAGCGGCTACCTGCGGGCCTGGGCCTCACGCCTGGGACGGACCTTCTTCCAAAAGGCGGCGGCCGGCCCGCTGGCGGCGTAGGCCAGGGCGGCCAGGGCCAGCATCTGCCGGCGGAACATCAACCCCGCCACCAGCAGCACCAGCGCCATCACGATCGTGCCGAAGCGCTTCTTGCCGGCCAGGAAACGGTTGATCAGGTGCGGGTAGCGGAAGCGCGAGACCATCAGCCCCGCCGCCACGGCCGTGAACGCCGGCAGGGCCACGCCGATGGTGACCTTCAGCCAGCGGCCTTTCTCCAGGTCCAGGAGCATGTCGAACAGCAGGACCATGGCCGCCACGAGTGCCGCCGCCGCGGGAGAGGGCAGCCCGCGGAAGCTGAGGTGGTGCAGCAGGTCGGGGGCGTTCTCGACGTTGAACCGGGCCAGCCGCAGCACCGCGCAGCAGGCGTAAATCACGGCAATGGCCATCACCACCTTGCCCAGCGAGGGGTGGGCCAGGAAGATCTCAAAGTCCTCGACCTCCCGGGTGACGGCGACGCTGTGCACCATCAGCACCGCCGGGGCCACGCCGAAGCTGACGGCGTCGCACAGGCTGTCCAACTGGGCCCCGAAGTCGGTGGCCTGGCGGGTCATCCTGGCGATTCGCCCGTCCAGGGCGTCAAAGAACATCGCCGCGAAGATCAGCCAGGCCGCGATCGAGAGGTTCATGGATTTCTTCGCCAGCTCTTCCGCCGTGCTGGTGTGCAGACCGGCCTTGGTGGCGTAGTGGATGGCGGCGAAACCGGCCACGCCGTTCAGCAGCGTCACCAGCACCGGCAGGGCGGCGGTGCGGGCCAGGATCATCCTGCGCAGGGGGCGGCGGGGCGTTCTCGGGGCCGGCTGGGCGGCGGTCATGAGGGCGCCTCCTGCCCCGGGGGGTGCACCAGGACGGTCCGGCCGGCGCGGACGGTCTGGCCGACCTGCACGCCGATGCGGCCGATCAGCTCGGCCGGCAGCAGCACCTCCACCCGCGAGCCGAACTTGATCATGCCGATCCGCTGGCCGGCGGCGAGCTGCTGGCCGACGCGGAGGTCGGTGACGATCCGCCGGGCGACCAGGCCGGCAATCTGGCGGACGACGACCTGGAACTGCCTGCCTCCGCGGGTGTGGGTGAGCAGGATGGTGGCGGACTCGTTGGCCTGCGAGGCCTCGGGCCGGCGGGCGTCAAGGTAGCCGCCGTCGTGGTGCTCGATGGCGGCGACAGCGGCGGCACAGGGGCTGCGGTTGACGTGGCAGTCCAGCAGGCTCATGAAGATGCCGATGCGCGTGCCCTCGGTCCGCAGCCGGCCGTCGGCGCCCACCGGCGTGACGTCCACGACCTTGCCGTCGGCGGGGGCCAGGAAGCCGTCCCCCTCCGCCTGCCGCGGCGGGTCCCGGAAGAACATGACCACCAAGGCCCAAGCCGCCGCCGGCAGCAGGGCCGCCGGCCAGAACAGCCACGCCCCCGTCGCCGTCAAGGCCCCGAAGACCACCGTGGCCAGGAGCAGCTCGCGCCGGCCGTACTGCGTCAGTGGGATCCTCATCCTTTCCCGTCCCGAACGACCACTCTACTTGCCGGCGGCGGCCAAGTCAATTTGGCCCCGCCGTCGCTGCCCTGTGGAAAACCGCTCCGGCCCCGTATATCCTCCCGGGCGGTCGGGCGGCGGAGACAATGCCGGGGGCGGGCAGCAGGAGAGCGGCGATGGAAGCGGCGAGCCTTTCGGTGAAGAAGATTCACATCCTTCGAGTGGATCCCGGCGAGGACGTGCTGGCGGCGGTGAACGAGTTCATTTCGCGCACCGGCCTGCGGCAGGCGGTGGTGCTGGGCGGCTACGGCACGCTGGCGGCGTCGCACCTGCATTGGGTGGCACACAACCGCCTGCCGCCCTGCCGCCCGACAACACCTTCGCCCGCGCCGAAGGCGGCATCGAGATCCTTTCCATGAACGGCCTGGTGGTCGAGGGCCAGCCGCACATCCACGTGACGCTCTCCACGCCGCAGGGCGCTTACGGCGGCCACCTGGAGGAAGGCTGCATTACCTACGTGCTGTGCGAAGTCTTCTTCGCCCAGGTCGAGGGCCTCCCGCTCACCCGGCGGCGGGTGGGCGTTTCGGTGGAGGGCATGGGCGAAGGCGAGGTTCCGCGGCTGGAGTTCGGCAAGGCCTGAACGGCACTACTCGCTGACGGTGGAGTCCGGCGGCAGGCCGCGCTGCTGGTACAGCTTCCGCCGCCCCTTCTTGTCGCCTTGGAGAATCTCGCGGGCGATCTCGGCCACGGCGGGGGCCTTCTCCACCGGCACCACGATGACGCCGTCGCCGTCGGCCACCACCATGTCGCCCGGCCGCACCAGCACCCCGCCGCAGTTGACGGGAATTTCCACGGCGTCCAGCTCCAGCCGGCCGGGCTTGAAGCCGCGCGAGATGTAGCGCGAATACACCGGGCATTTCTGCTTGATCAGCTCGTCGGTGTCGCGGGCCCCGCCGTTGGTGACCACGCCCACCGCCCCGGCGTTCATCCAGGCCAGGCAGTTGTTGGAGCCGATGAAGCCCACGTCCTGCTCGGCGGCGTCGATGACCAGCACGCAGCCGGGGTAGATTTTTTCGCGGTACCGCTCCGGCGAGACGTCGCGATACCACTGCCCCACCCACTCGTCAAACCGCTCCGGCGGCATGTTGGGCACCTCGCGGTTGGTGGGCACGTAGCGGGCGGTCACGGCCGGGCCGGCGATCCGGTGGGTGAAGCCCTCCAGGTCGCGGTACAGCGGGCGGACTTCGCGGTTGACCAGGCCGCGGTTCAGCAGGCCCACGGCGTCCATGGCGTCGCAGACGTCCGAGACCCGCAGGCCCCGGAACGCCTCAATGAGTTGCTCTCTGTCCATTGGCACGATCCTTACTCCGTCGGCACGGTCGAACACCCCGGGCCGCCGCGGCTGCCCTTGACAACCGCCGCCCGGTCCGGTCTGCTGGCCGGCGAGGCCCAAAGGATAGCCGCAAGAACAGCGCGCATCCAGTGGGTGGTCGGTGATGGAAGGGCAGGCTGTATTCATCGTGCTGGCGATCGCCGTGGCGGCCGTGGTGATGATCTGCGGTTACTACGCGGCCGCCCAGCGCCGCAAGGAGCTGGCCGCCTGGGCCCGGTCGCGGGGCTTTGATTTCTACCCGGGCAAGGACGGGATGCTGGACGAGCGCTTCGGCCGCTTCGGCTGCCTCTGCCGCGGCCGCAGCCGGTACGGCTACAACCGCATCCTCGGCGACTGGGAAGGCCGGGAGCTGCTGGCCTTCGACTACCGCTACGTCACCGGCTCGGGAAAGAACCAGCAGACGCACAGGTTCTCCGCCGTCGTCCTGCAAAGCCGCGTGCCGCTGAAGCCCCTCTCCCTCCGGCCGGAGGGGTTCTTCGACAAGGTGACCGAGTTCTTCGGGGTGGACGACATCGACTTCGAGTCGGCCGAGTTCAGCCGGCAGTTCTACGTCAAGAGCCCCGACCGGCGCTGGGCCTACGACGTGATTCACCAGCGGGCGATGGATTTCCTGCTGCGGATGCCGCGGTTCTCGATCCAGTTCGACCTCATGCACGTCATCGCTTGGCGCGACAGGCGCTTCAGCCCGCAGGATTTCGAGCGGGCGGCGGAGGTGATTGCCGGCCTGCTGGACCAGTTGCCGGAATATGTCGTCCGCCGGCAGACCGGCCGGGAATGCTGAGCGATCCCAGGTGCTCATCAAGTCCTTTTTCCGGATGGGGATACGGTTATCTCCGCCGGCCGCGGCCCGGCGCTGTGCTGGTTAGAAAGGGCACGCAGGCGCGGGTTCAGCATTGACGAAATCGGGATCGTGGGTATAGTATCGCGTAGCTCTGGCCTGCTTTAGGGAGCGGCGGAGCCATTTTCCCCGGAGGGGCAGGGGCGCCGGGAGGGCCTGAGCCCGCCGTTGCGGGTCCGAGGGCTTCCCATCGGTCCAGCGCATCCTGCCAAGGCTGCTCAGCCAAGTTCCCGTTGCTCGCGGCGGGTGGTCGCTCACTGGGGTAGGAGGGCGTGTGCCCCGAAACGCGGGCTGCTTCCCCGCCGGGGCATCCTTGGCAGGAGGCGACGTGCATACACCGGCAGGAAGTTGCAGCTGGCAGCAAGATGAGGGCCGGAAACATGAAAACGACGCCGATGATTCTCTTGCTTTTCGCTGGTGTGCTGCTTATGGCCGCGCCGGCTGCGCGGGGCGAGGTCGTCTGGCACGACCCCTGGCTGAACTGGGATTTCATCAACACCTTGACCATGACGGTGAACGATTTTGCCATCGTCGTGGATGACCCCGACGGGACCTTCAACCCCGACCCCAACGACCCGAACCAGGTCCTGATAGGGATGCCGTTCCCGTTCTTCGCCGTGTCCAGCCAATTCGCCGATTACGACGGCGATGGCGACCTGGACACGATGCTGAAGTGGTCGGGCGCCGACGTCGTCCCCGACAGCTTTGCCCACGGCGGGCTGTACATGCTGGGCTCAGGCCTGGTCCTGGACGCCTTCTGGTCCATCAACGGCACCAAGGTGGGCTGGTCCACACCCATCACCTACGAAAGAACCCGGATCGATGATGACCCTGCGGTCCACATGGAGCTGACCATCGCTTCGGGCTTCTTCAAGGACGAGGCCAATCCGTACTGGCCCAACCAGGAGGCCGGCTGGATGCACATCCGGACGTTCGTGAACATCCCGGCGGAGCTGTTGAGCCTGGAAGACCTCAATCGCGGACTCGAGCTGGATGTATTGAAGGAAATGGACCTGGAAGTCCCCCCGGTGGACGCCGAGACCGGCCTGCCCATCGGCTACGAGGACACCATTTGGGGCGTGCCCGACTCCTTCTTCGACGTGTTCCTGGCCGACATTCCGCCGGAGTTCGCCAGCCCGGAGTACGAGGCCTTGCTGTACGCCGAGGTGGTCAGTCAGGGCGAGGTGGTGGGGCAGTTCTGGAACCTCAATCCGCAGTCGCCTGAGCCGGCCGCGCTTTCGCTGCTGGCCCTGGGTGCCCTGGCGCTGATCCGCCGCAGGCGGCGAAGCTAGACGAGGTCGGCCGGCCCTGGGCTCTGCGTGGACGCCTGGGCGTATCCAGGGATGGCAGGTCGGCTTGGCACCCGGTGGGGGCCAGCAGATGGAGATCGGGTTCGTACTGATCGCCCTTTTGGCGGTCGTGCTCATCGTCGTGGGCTTTCACATGGCGGGGCAGCGCCGCAAGGCCCTGGCCGCGTGGGCGCGGTCGCCCGGGCTGGCCTTTGACGCCGGCAACGACGACTCCCTGAAGGATCGGTTCGCCGAGT
>LJUF01000319.1 GCA_001303665.1 Phycisphaerae bacterium SM23_33
GGGCCCCTGCGGCCGCGCGGCCGGGGCCGAGCAGCTCGATGCCGAAGCGCCGCGCCACGGACGCTGTGCCCATCTCCTTGGCCGGCAAGGACATATAGCGCTCGAAATGGCCGGCCGACGCCGCCAGCAGCAGCCCGCCGCCGCGGCGCACGAATTGCACGATGGCGGCCAGCTCGGCGGGGGTGTAGCTCATCGGGGCCTGGCCGGCGATGACGAGCACGTCATAGCGGCGCAGGGCCGCGGCCCGCAGCGGCACACGGCTGTCGGTGACGTGATAGCGGTCGTCGGGCTCCAGGTGGAGGAGCCTTTCGGCGGCCAGCAGGTCGCGCGAGCGGTCGAGCACGATGACCACCGGCGGCTGGCCCTGTCTTGTTTTTCCTGTCGTCACGGCCATGCTTGTTTCGCTTCTTGCTTCCCGACGTGCATTGGCGTGCCACGGCAGCGCGCAAGGGCGAAAAGAATACAGGATCCCCGCGCGTTCCCGCAAGAGAAGATGCCCCGTTGCGGCGAAGATTATCGAAGCTGGGATTTCACTCTCATTCCGGCCTGCAGCGCCAGGATGCCCGCGCCGAAAAGCGCCGGCGGCGGGGCGTCCGCGGCGGCCCAGTACCACGGCAGGCCGGCGGCGACGTCAACCACCAGCAGCACCAGGGCCAGGACGATCTGGGCAACACCCAGATAGGTGACGGTGGGGGCGTGGCGGCGGACGTCGGACGATGCCACCAGGCACAGCCCGCCGAAGAAGGCGTAGAACCCCGACAGCGACCGGGCCAGGTACTCCGCGATGGGTGCCTCGGGAAACGCGCCCAGCCCCAGCCAGGCGTGGCACGCGGCCATCCAGGCTCGCGGCATGACCACGGCCACCAGGGCCAGGCAGGTTACGCCGCCTTCCAGGCGGAGCAAGGTTTTCAACCAGCGCTCGGCCGACATGGGTTGGCCTCGTCCGCAGCCCTTTCGCCTGTGCGCCCGGGCTGTGCGCGGGCAATTAGAATGTCGCCGGATGCCGGCTGCAAGTGCCAGATCGGCCGGGGCCCGCCGGCCGTCCGGGACTCCCGCAGGCGCTTTTCGGTGCGAGCCTTACCGGTTGACGGTTTGGGGGGCCGGTGGGACAATGGGGCGTTTCTGTCTGCCCAAAAACCAGGTCCGCAAGGAGAAAGAGATGTTTAACGGTCTTTTTCAGATCCCGCAGCCGGTGAATGAGAAGTCTTTGGACTACGCCCCGGGCAGCCCGGAGCGGGCCGAGCTGAAGGCCAAGCTGGCGGAGATGCTCTCCGGGCAGGTGGAGGTCCCCATGATCATCGGCGGCGAGGAGGTCCGCACCGGCAAGATCGCCCAGATGCGCTGCCCCCACGACCATCGTCACATCCTGGGCACGTTCCACCAGGGAAACGCCCTGTACGTGGAGAAGGCGATCCAGGCCGCCAACCAGGCCAAACACGAGTGGTCCCGCATGCCCTGGGACTCCAGGGCCATCGTGTTCCTGAAGGCGGCCGAGCTGCTGGCCGGGAAGTACCGCCAGACGCTCAATGCGGCCACCATGCTGAACATGAGCAAGACGCCGCACCAGGCGGAGATCGACTCCGGCTGTGAGCTGATCGACTTCTGGCGGTTCAACCCGCACTTCATGCAGATGGTGTACGGCGACCAGCCCATGTCCACCAGGGGCGTGCTGAATTACATGGAGCACCGGCCGCTGGACGGGTTCGTGCTGGCGATCACCCCGTTCAACTTCACCTCCATCGCCGGCAACCTGCCCACGGCGCCGGTGCTGATGGGCAACACGGTGGTGTGGAAGCCGGCCTCCAGCTCCGTGCTGCCGGCGCATTTCATCATGCAGATCCTGACCGAGGCCGGCCTGCCGCCGGGGGTGATCAACCTGGTGCTGGGCTCGGGCCCGATCATCGGTCCGCCGGCCCTGGACAATGTCGGCCTGGGCGGCATCCACTTCACCGGCAGCACCAAGGTGTTCTCGACGATCTGGCTGGCCGTCGGCTCGGACATCCGAAAGTACGTCTGCTATCCCCGCATCGTGGGCGAGACGGGCGGGAAGAACTTCATCCTCGCCCACGCCAGCGCGGATATCGGCGCCCTGGTGACGGCGCTGCTGCGGGGGGCGTTCGAGTATCAGGGGCAGAAGTGCTCGGCCGCTTCGCGGGCCTATATCCCCGATTCGATCTGGCCGGCGGTCAAGGAGCGGCTGCTGGATGAGCTGCCCAAGGTCCGCATGGGCGACGTGACCGACTTCACCAACTTCATGGGCGCGGTGATCGACAGGAACGCCTTTGAGAACATCAGCGGTTACATCGACTACGCCCGCAGCAGCCCGGACATGGAGATCCTCAGCGGCGGCGGCTGCGACGATTCGGCGGGGTATTTCATCGAGCCCACCGTCGTGCTCAGCAAGGACCCCAAGTCGCGGCTGATGGCCGAGGAGATCTTCGGCCCGGTCGTGACCGTCTACGTGTATCCGCACAACGAATACGAGCAGACGCTTCAGTTGTGCGATCAGACCTCCCCCTACGCCCTGACCGGATCCATCTTCGCCATCGACCGCAGCGCGATCGTCAAGGCCATGGACGCCCTGCGCCACGCGGCCGGGAACTTCTACGTCAACGACAAGCCCACCGGGGCCGTCGTCGGCCAGCAGCCTTTCGGCGGGTCCAGGGCCTCGGGAACCAACGACAAGGCCGGGAGCTGGCTCAACCTGGAGCGATGGGTCTCCCCCCGCGTCATCAAGGAAACCTTCCTGCCGCCCACCAACTACCGTTACCCCTAAATGGCCAAGGAGTGAGCGGCACACCAAGGTCACTCGGTGTCCGCCGCCGGGCCGCGCCAGATGCCGCCGCCGAAGGTAGTGGCCCAGATCGTCTCGTGGTGGTCCGGGTCCACGGTGACGCGGCTGACCCCGCGGAAGGGCGGTCCGTTCATCCGCTTCCACGTCTTGCCGCCGTCGGTGGTGACGAACAGCCCATGCGTGCCGGTGGACACCCACACCCGCTCGGGCTGGTACGGGTCGATGCTGGGATAGCTGGCGTGGACGTAGCCGGGCCCGTCCGCCGGCCAGTCGATCTTGAACTTCTTCCAGCTCTGCCCGCCGTCCGTGGACTTGTACACGCCCGCCTCGTCATGGCGGCGCGGCACGGCCGAGACGCACAGGTAAAGCACCTTGCTGTCGGTGGGATGCACGTCGAAGCCGTACGGCAGCCAGAGGCTCATCCCCCTGGTCAGCTCGGCCCAGGATTCGCCGCCGTCGCTGGACCTGAACAGCCCGCCGACGGCGGCCGGCTTGCGGCGGTCCTGGGCGTCGGCCTTGCCGCCGCACAGGGCGTACAGCGTGCCGTCGCGGTGCAGCTTGATGTCGGTGAAGTGATCGTTCGCGTCGGTGTTCAGCCCCTTGTTCCTGGGCTGCCAGCTCCCGCCGCCGTCGCTGCTCTTGTACACCCCGCCGCCGTAGAAGGAGCAATACAGCGTCCGCCGGTCCGGCGGGCTCTTGGGGTCCAGCTCCACGCCGGTGCAGGCCCCGACCGCGGGCAGGCCCTTGGAGATCGGCCGCCACGTCTTGCCATAGTCGGTGCTGATGCACACCCCGCCGCCGCCGTACAGCCGGCCGGCCATCTTCCAGCTCGGAATGTCGTGCTCGTACGCGCAGGCGGCGTAGATGACCTCGGCCCGGGCCGGGTCGAAGGCGACGTCGTAGAACGTGTTCGTCCAGGGGCTGCCCTTGGCCGAGTAGTACCACGTCCCGCCGCGGTCGGTGCTTCGGGCAAAGCCGATGTCGGTGTAGCAGATGTAGCAGCGCCTGTGGTCGCGCGGGTCGAAGTGGAAATGCCACGTCGTGGTCATCTCCAGGCCGATGCTGCGCCAGGGCTTTCCCGGCCCGGGCGGGGGCTCGGCGCATTCGGTGTAGGCCTGCCGCCAGGTCCGGCCGCCGTCGGTGGTCAGGTACAGCTCCATGGCGTCGGTGAAGGCCACGACGCGGCTGTCGCGGGCGTTGACGCTGAATCCCAGCACGCGCCCGCCGTGGCCCCGGTCCAGCCGGATCCACGGCAGGGAGACGTTCTGGCCCTTCACGTCCGGCCCGCGGAAGAAGGTCGCCCGCCTCGTGGTAGGGCGGTTCCGTGCCGTTGCCGTAGCAGTACGCCCACACGGTCCGCGTCTGGTTCGTCCCCATGGCCAGCCAGGCGTACTCGGCGACCTCTCTGCCGGACCGGTCCCGCCGCCCGACGGAAACGTTGATGCCCTTGCCCATGGCGCTGCCCCAGCTTGCCCCGCCGTCCTCCGAGCGGAAGATCCCGCCGGAGAATTTTCCGTCCACCGCCTTGCTCGGCACCGAGCAGTACAGAACCACCTCGCCGGTGGCTGGATCGGCCCCGCCGCACAGGGCCTGGATCGGCCCCGGCAGGCCCTTGCCCCCGCAGAGCTGCCAGCTCGCGCCCCGATCGGCCGAGCGCAGCAGCCTACCGCCCGCCGCCGCGTACCAGAACGCGTGCTTCCCTCCCGCCGGCGGCAAAAAGAACGAGACGACCTGCTCCTTCAGCCCGCCGGCCTGCGTCCAGGTCTCGCCCTCGTCGTCGCTGCGGAAGGTTCCTTTGGCCGAGCTGACCAGCAGCACCTCCCCGCCCGGGCCGATGGCCGGCAGCGTGGACTGCGGCGTGGCGTGCTGCCACGGCGTCTGCTCGGTCAGCGGGCGCCAGGTGAGACCCCTGTCGCGGCTGACCTTCAGCACCGGCGTGGCCCACGTGCCCGGGATGCAGTACAGGACGTTGGGGTCTTTGGGGTGAAACAGGATGGGGCTGGCGATAGCCCCGCTGAGCTGCCGCCAGTGCAGCATCCGCCAGCTCCGCCCGCCGTCGGTGCTGCGATATACACCCGACATGTCCGACGCGCAGAACATCAGCTTCGGATCGTGCGGCGAGCTGGCCGGCACGAAGATCCCTCCGCCGCCTCCCAGCCCGACGCTGACCCACTCCTTCTCGGCCGCGGCGGCGGGGCGGGCCGGCCGGGATGAATGCGTACCGCGGCCGCTCGAGTCACGCCCGCCGCGTCAATGGTTGCCTCGCTCCCGCAGCACGTCCAGAAATGCGTCGGTTTCCCTGCGCCACTTCTTCATCATGGTCTTGGCCGTGCGGACGCCGGAGACGAGCTCGACCAGCTTATCGGTGGCGGACATCGGCCGGGCCGCCATGGACCGGAAGGCCCGCGGGCTCCAGCCGCCCCAGCGGTAGAAGCGGCAGTTCGCGTCGAACACCGCCTGCTGCAGCTCCTGCGGGCTCACCCGGCCGTGGTTGAAGACACAGTGCGTGGCGTCGTAGTAGTCCCAGTCGGCCGGGAACCGGTCGAAGATCAGGTGCGGGCGCAGCCGCTCGAACAGCGGCGTCCCCGGGTAGGGCGCCAGGATGCCGATCTGGATCGTCTCGATCTCGCAGCGGCGGGCGAAATCCACGATCCCGAAGGCCGTCTTGCGCGTATGCTGCGGCCCCATCACGAACATCCCGTGGATCCAGAAGCCGTTGTCGTGCAGGATCTTCGTGTCCTCCTGGAGCCTGGCCTCCAGGCTGCGCGCGCCCCGATAACCCTTGTTCCACTCCCGGGCGGTGGCCTCGTCAATGGTCTCGTAGCCGATGAAGAGCATGTCGCAGCCGGCGCGCCGCATGGCCCGCAGCATGTCGTCATCGCGGGCGGAGCGGCTGGGGTCGGTCCAGTGGAAGTCCACCCGGGTCTGGGCGTTGAACCGCAGCCGCAGCGGCCGCAGCCTTTCCAGCAGCGCCTTGGTCCAGGCCCGGTCCGACGTGAAGTTGTCGTCGTACACGAAAAAGAACCGAAACCCCTGCCGGGCGTGGGCCAGCACGTCCCGGTGTACCTTCTCCACCGATTGCCGCCGCACCTTCCGACCGAACATCCGCGTCACGCAGCAGTACACGCATCCGTACGGGCAGCCGCGCGAGGTCATCACCGGCAGCTCGTACAGCTCGCGCCGCCGGCACGAGCCCAGCAGCTTGTCGAAGTCCCGCATCAGG
>LJUF01000086.1 GCA_001303665.1 Phycisphaerae bacterium SM23_33
CCGCCCGCAGCCGACGCCGAGAGCATTCCGGACCCGCGAGCCTGACCGGCCGGCGCGGCCGCCGGAGCCCCGCGAGAACGCGGTCGGTGACCGCAAACGGCATCGGCCGGAGCCGACCGCGGCCGGTGCTCTTGTACGGTCGGCACCGGGCTGGTAGGGTATCTTCCGCCCGAAGGACGGGCCTTGCGGGTGCCGATGTGACGGGGCAGGCGCGGCCGCTTTGTGTCGACCCCGACAGTAAGAGGGCAAGGTTCCGCCGCCGCGCGGTGGCTGGCGGGGGCCACGTTGGCGGGAACCGTGCTCGGGAAAGTGCCCGCGACTCACGGCCTTGAGCACAAGCATCGTCAGACCGGGAACACCGTGAAGCCTAAGACACAGGAGCTCATGCTCGCCGCCTGGCGGGCGGGGAAGGTCATTCCGGCCTTCAATATCCCGTACCTTCCGATCATGAAAGCCGTGGTGTGCGCGCTGCGCGACACGAACACCTTCGCCCTGGTCCAGGTGGCCAGGCCGGAATGGGAGAAGTTCGAAGCCAGGAGTCTGCGGGCCATCCGCCAGGAGTACGAACGGGTCAAGGACGAGCGTTACACACGCCTGCACCTGGACCACGTGCCCGTCCTCGATGAAGACGGCCTGCCCGTCGATTTCGAGGCCATCATCGCCGAGGCCGTCGATCTGGGCTATGAGTCGGTGATGGTGGACGGGTCGCGCCTCGGCCTGGAGGAGAACATCCAGGCCACCCGGAAGGTCGTGAAGATGGCCCACGACGCCGGCATTCCGGTGGAGGCGGAGCTGGGGATGGTGCTCGGCCACGAGGCCGGCCCGCTGCCGCCGTACGAAGAGCTCTTCGAGTCGGGCAGGGGCTTTACGGACCCCGCCGAGGCCGGGCGCCTGGTCGCCGAGACGGGCGCCGACTGGCTGTCGGTGGCCATCGGGAACATCCACGGCGCGATCTCCGGGGCGGCAAGGTCGCAGAAGAAAGTCGAAGCCCGGCTGGACATCGCCCATCTCGACAAGATCCAGGAAGCGGCGCCCGTGCCCTTGGTGCTGCACGGCGGCTCGGGCATCCGGAAGGAGTACCTGCGGCAGGCCTTCGGGCACGGTGTGGCCAAGATCAACATCGGCACGACGATTCGTCAGGCCTACGAGGCACACCGGTCCCAGTCGCAGTCGGCTGCCTGCCAGAGGGTCTACGACGCAGTGGTGAATCTGCTTGTGACGCAGTTGGAGGTGGCGGGTTCGGCTGCGGCAATCCAGCCTCAATAGCGGCGGCCGCCGGGCATCGATTCGAAAAGGAGCTGGTCGTCATGGAACTGAACGAGATGCTGGCCATTCCAACCGATGAACTCCCGAAGCGTACGAGAATCCCGATCACGGTGCTGCCGGACCTGGATCGATTTCACAAGCACCTCGCCCGGCACATGGCCGACACCATCATCGCCAACAACAAGATGGGCAGGCCCACCAGCTTCATCCTGCCGGTGGGCCCCACCGGGCAGTACCCGGAACTGGCCGAAATCGTCAACGCCGAGCGGATCGACTGCGGCAACGTCACCACGTTCAACATGGACGAGTACATGGACTGGCAGGGAAAGGTGATCCCCACCAGCCACCCGATGAGCTTCAAAAGGACCATGGCAGAGCTGCTGCGGAGCCGGATGGACGAGCCCCTGCGCATCGCGGCTGAGCGGATGTTCTTTCCCGATCCCCGCTGTCCGGAGGAAATGGACCAGGCCCTCGACACCTACGGCCCGGCCGACGTCTGCTACGCCGGCGTGGGCTATCACGGTCACGTCGCCTTCAACGAGGGCATTGTCTCGAGATGGTACAAGGTGCCCGAGCAGGAGTTCCTCGACGCCCGGACGCACATCGTGGCCCTGGCGGACGACACCTTTGTCATCAACTCGGTTCGGGAAGCCGGCGGGAACTGCCAGATGATCCCGCCCTTCGCCGTCACCGTCGGCATGAAGGACATCATGGCCTCCAAGCACATCGAAGGGGTCTTCTACTGCGGACACTGGCAGCGGACCGTCTTTCGGCGGACGCTGTTCCAGGAGCCCACGGTGGAGTATCCTGGCACGTTCCTGAAGACCCACAAGAGCTTCGCCGTCAGCATCGACGCGCTCACGGCCGCGCCGCCCGAGGCCAGGCCGTTCTGAGCTGCCCCAGCGAGGCCGCGGAGGGACGCACCGAGCGCGCCGGACGGGCAAGCCGAAGCCGCGCACGATGACCGACCTGACATCAACAGAGCGAAGGCTGCTCAAAACCGTCCAGGCCGGCGCGGACGAACTGGTGGCCCTGACGCAGCAGCTGGTGCGGATTCCCAGCGAGAACCGCCCCCCCGCCGGCGGGGAACAGGCGGCACAGGTGTTCATTCAGAAGTGGCTGGCCGATGTTGGGGTGGCCGCGGAGCTCATCGACCTGACCCGGCTGCAGGGCCTGACCGAGCACGAATTGTTCTTCCGCGGCGAGGGGTACGAGCGGCGGGAATACGAAGGCCGCCCCAACCTGGCCGCGAGACTGAGCGGCCAAGGCACCGGCCGGTCGCTCGTCCTCTCCGGCCACATCGACACCATGCCCGCCGGCAAGACCCGCTGGCGGCGCGCCCCCTTCGGCGGCGAGGTCGAGGGCAACCGGCTGTACGGGCGCGGCAGCATGGACATGAAAGGCGGCATCGCCGCGGCGATGGCGGCCCTGCGGGCCGTCCGAGACACCGGTGTCGCCCTGGCCGGCGACGTGGTGTTCGAGACCGTCGTGGACGAGGAGCACGGCGGGGCCAACGGGACGCTGGCCAACCGCCTGGCCGGATACAACGGCGACGCCGCCGTCATCGCCGAGCCGTCCAACCTTCAACTGTACCCGGCCCACAAGGGCTTCCGCATCGTCCACCTGACGCTGCGCGGCCGGAGCGGGATGAGCTTCGCCGGCGAGGACCTGCCCAACCCCGTCGAGCACGTCGGCTCGCTGATCGACTGCTTCAAGGCCTTCCGCCGACGGCGGCGCCGCGCCGCGGCCGGGGTCCCCGAGTACGCCCACGACGCCGACCCCGTGCCCGTGTTCATGAACAAGCTCCAGGCCGGCGAGTTCAGCCTGAACATCCCCATGCAGATCCCCGAGACCTGCACCCTGGAGATCTACTGGCAGACCATGCCCGGCGAGACCCGCCAGGCAATTGACCGGGAGCTCTTCGACCATCTCAGCCACTGGATCGAAGAGCACCCGTCCCTGAAGCAGTTCGAGATCGAGCATCGCTTCAGCCATCGCTGGATGCCGGCAGCGCGGACGGACCCCGAAGAGCCGATCGTCCAGACGATGCGCGGGGCCGCGGGCCGGGTGCTCGGCCGGCCGGTGAACCTCGTCGGCAGCCCG
The DNA here is from genome assembly GCA_001303665.1 of Phycisphaerae bacterium SM23_33. GTDB lineage: Bacteria > Planctomycetota > Phycisphaerae > SM23-33 > SM23-33 > SM23-33. Next base: position 3,370 of record LJUF01000086.1, read on the forward strand.
TTCCCCTGCGACATGTTCGTATTCGAGCACTTCGGCATACCGACGGTGCTGTTCGGTCCGCGGGGTGCGTACGGGCACGGCTCGGACGAGTACGTGGAGATCGACTCGCTGGTGCAGACGGCCCAGGTGCTGGCGCTGACCCTGGTGCGGTTCTGCGGCCTGGCGTGACGGGAAGGCACACATGGACGCGATCTGTTTCGGCAGCATCGTGGTGGATCATCGCCGGGCGGCGGGGGCGGCCGGGACCGGCGACGCCCCCCTCCGCACCGTGGGAAAGGCGGTGGACCTGCACGTCGGCGGCATCCCCATCCTGGCGGCGGCACTCCAGCGGATGGGTTTTGACGTGGCCCTGATGGGCTGCGTCGGGCGGGACATCGCCGGCTACGGGCTGAGGGCCTACCTGGCCGAGGAGGCCGGCCTGAACGTCGAGGCGGTCAGAACCATCGACGCCCCGACCAGCAGCTCCTTCATTCGACTGACGCAGGAGCAGCGGTACGTCGACCATACTCCGGGCGCCAGCGCGGAGCTGCTTCCGGGCGATTCGGAGATGGCCTTCGTCGCCAGGCACAAGCCCGCGCTCCTGGCCATCGGCTATGCGGGCCTGCTCCGCAGGATGGACGCCGACGGCGGCCGAGCCATGGCCGAGTGGATCGCCGCCGTGCAGGAACACGGGACGATCGTCGCCCTGGATACTCACACCGTCCCCCCGTACGCCATGCTGCAAAAGCCCGTGCCCGCTGCGGACATCTTCATCTGCAACAAAGAGGAGGGCGCCGGTATCACCGGCCTGAGGGCGGGCTCACCCGACGAGATCGTCTGGGCCATGTGGTCGCAGTTTCGCGCGGCGGATCCGTCGAGGTATCGGCTGTTAGGCCTGGCGATGCCCGAAGGCGCGCAGCTCGCCTACGGCCGGCATGAAACGCTCGCCAACGAATGGATACCCAACCATGACTACGGCACGTTCACGCCGACCGATCTGACGGGCGCCGGCGACAATTTCCGGGCGGGCGTCTACGCCGAGGTCATCACCCAGCGGGTCGGGTTCTGCGCCGGCCGCCTGGACCTGTCCCGGGCGGGCCAAGCCGGCCACAAAGCCGCGTGCCGATACCTCCAAGGCGCCGTCTGGCCCGCGCCCGACCGAACGGGTTAGGCCCGGGCTCATTCCTGCACCCACCCGGTTCGCACGAACCCACCCGGCGGCTCGAGCAGTCGTCCACCAGCCGGCCGGGCTCTTCGCGTTCACCCGGCGTTCGGCACAAAGCCGACCGCCGCCCGGCACGAGGCTTCGCCAGCCGATCTCCGTTCCCGACCACGAGGCGTGGCAGGTGCGGTTCCCATACGGGGTGGCCGCCTTTATCGTGCCCTGGAACCCTCCCCTGCTGCTGGTGGGCTGGAACCTCTCGCCCGCCCTGGCCGTCGGGAACACCGTGGTGATCAAGCCCGCCGAGGACACACCCCTCAGCACGGTGTATTTCTGCAAGCTCGTGGAGCAGGCGGGCCTGCCGGCCGGCGTGGTGAACGTCGTGCCGGGCTACGGCGAAACGGCGGGCGCGGCCCTCACGCTGAACACCGGCCAGGTGTGCTGCACGGCCACGCGCTGGCTGGTGCAGGAAAAGCTCTGGGACGAGCTCGTGCCGGTGGCCGGGAAGATGCTGAAGGGCATCCGGATCGGCCACGGCCTGGCCCCGGATACCCAGATGGGCCCGGCCGTCAGCGAGAAGCAGCGCCAGCGAATCCTGGATTACCTCAAGCGGGGCCTGGACGAAGGCGCCGAGCCGCTTCTGCCCGCCGGGCCGGCAGAGGTCAAAGGGCATCCCAAGGGCTTCTACGTCAAGCCGGCCATGCTCACGGGGGATCCGGACAACGTCTGTGCCCGGGACGAGATCTTCGGCCTGGTGGCGTATCTGATGCGATTCCGGGACGAGGAAGAGGCGATCCAGTTGGTCAATCGCTCGCAGTACGGCCTGGCCAACAGCGTCTGGACGGTCGACCTGGACCGGGCACGTCGGGTGGCCGAGTCGTTAGTCGCCGGCAGCAGCTGGATCAACGGCCACAATCTCTTCCCTCACGGCGTGCCGTACGCCGGATGCAACCTGTCCGGGCTGGGCGGCGGGGTGCTCGGGCCCGACACGCTGTTCGACTACCTGCGGCCGCAGTCGTTCGTCCGCCCCCTGGAGTAGCCACCTCCGCCGGGCCCTAGGCGGGGGAGCGATCGCCCCGGATCGTCTCCACCCAGTGGAGTGCCTTCACCCCCGTGCCGTCGGCGATCTGGCGCCGGCAGTCGAAGCCGCAGGCCACCACGACGGCCCCGTCCGGGCGGCTGCGGATGGCGGGGAAGAGGCGCTGCTCGCCGATGGCCATGGACACGTCGTACTGCTCCTTGCGATACCCGAAGGCGGCCGTCAGCCCGCAGCATCCGGCGTCGATCTCGCTGACGGACAGGCCCGGCACGCGCCCCAGCAGGCCCGTCATCGCCGCGGTGCCGTACAGCGACTTCTGATGACAATTGGCGTGGATGAGGATCTTCTCGAACGGCGATGCGAACGCGCAGGTCAGCCTTCCCTCGGCGACCTCGGCGGCGAGGAAGACGTCTATCATCATCACGCCCTCGGCGATCCGCCGGCCCAGCGGCTCGTCGTCGATCAGGTCGGGCAGGTCGTCGGTGAGGGCCGAGGCGCAGGTGGGCTCGCAGACGACCACCTTCAGCCCCTGCTGGATGAACGCGTCCAGCTTGCGCAGGGTCTTCTCGCCTTCGAGCCGGGCCTCCCTCAGGAGTCCGCGCGATATCCTGTCGCGCTGAGAGCCCCCCGCCCGGGCCAGGATCACCTCGTAGCCGCACGATTCCAGCAGCTCCACGGCCGCCTTTCCGGTGGCCGCGTCGTACTCGTTCATGCAGGCGTCGTCGAAGAGGACGACCTTGCTGCCGCCCCGGCCGCCGGGCTTCGAGCGGCGTGCGAACCACTCAGTCAGCGGCTCGTCGGCGCGGGCGGGCACCTGCCGGCGGGCGTCCATCTCAATCGGCCGAGGCGCCCCGTGGGCGTCACGCCACATCTGGAGCAGCTCGCTCTTCAGGCGGGCCATGTCCACGTTGCTGGGACACTCGGACTTGCAGCTCTTGCAGCCGAGGCACAAGTCCATGACCTCCCGCACCGCCTGGCCTGCAAGCGCGCCCGGGCCGAGTTGGCCGCTCATGGCCAGCCGCAGGGCGTTCGCCCGCCCGCGGGTGGACTGCTCCGTCCGGCGCGTCAGCCGGTAGGTGGGACACATGCTGCCGGCCAGCCCCTGGCGACACGCCCCCACGCCGCTACACATCTCCACGGCCGCGGCGAAGCCGCCGACGTCGCGGTAGCGGTATTCGGTGGCGATGTCCGGCGCGATGTACTTCGTTCCGTAGCGGAGGTTCCGGTCCATGGGCCCGCTGTCCACGATCACGCCGGGGTTCATCAGGCCGGCCGGGTCGAACAGCCGCTTGACGGCCTTGAGAGCGCCGTAGACCTCGGGGCCGAAGTACCTCCGCAGGAACGGGCTCCGAATCCGCCCGTCGCCGTGCTCGCCGCTCCACGACCCGCCGTAGCCGGTGACCAGCCCGAACGCGTATTCGGCGATGGCCTTCATGTAGTCAATGTCTTCCTGCCGCTTGAGGTCCAGGATCGGGCGGACGTGAATCGTGCCCACGCTGGCGTGGGCGTACATGGCCACGGGCACGCCGCGCTGCTCGCAGAAGCGCAGCAGCTTGCCGATGTACTCCGGCAGCACCTCAACGGGGACGCAGCAGTCCTCGATGAAGGGAGTGGGCTTGCGGCGGCCCTTCATGCCGAGCATCAGCCCCAGCCCGCTCTTCCTGACGGCCCAGACCTTCGCCTGCTCCGAAGGCTCGGTGATCGTCGGGCAGGCATAGCCCAGCCGCCGCTGCTGCAGGTCCCTGGTCAGCTCCGCCGCCTTGCGGGCGACCTCGCCCGGGGCATCGCCGAAGAACTCGATCACCAGCACGGCGGCCGGGTCGCCCTCCAGGAAGCCGCACAGGGGCGCGACGTTGAGGTTCCTGCGGGCCATTGCCAGCACCTCGGAGTCCAGGATCTCCACGGCCGACGGGCCGTGCTCCAGAACCGGCGCCACCGCCGCGATGGCCTCGAGCAGCTCAGCGAAGTGCGCCACCACGAGCACCTTGAACTTTGGCAAGGGCTCCAGATTGAGCTTCGCCTCCACCACGACGCCCAGGGTCCCCTCGCTTCCGACCATGAGCTTGGCCAGGTTCCAGCGGTCGGTGCGGGTGAAGGAGTCGAGGTTGTAGCCCTGCACCCGCCGCATCACCTTGGGGTATCTGCGGGCGATCTCGTCGCGGTTGGACTCGACGATCCGCCTGAAGCCGGCGAGGATCGCCGCCTCCCGGCGCTCGCCGTTGGCGCGGGCGTCGTACTGGGCCTTGGTCAGCTCCCCAAGCTCCAGCACGCTCCCGTCGGAGAGGATGACGCGGGTCTGAAGGACGTGATCGTTGGTTATGCCGTAGACGATGCTCTTGGTGCCGGAGGAGTTGTTGCCGATGATGCCGCCGATGGTGGCCCGGCTGCTGGTGGCCGGGTCGGGCGCGAAGTGCAGCCCGTGCGGTGCCAGGGCGGCGTTGAACTCGTCCAGGACCAGCCCCGGCTGCACGCGCACCCAGCGTTCGGCGGCGTTCAGCTCGAGCAGGGCGTTCATGTACTTGCAGAAGTCGAGGATCATGGCCGGGGCCACGGCCTGCCCGCCCAGGCTGGTGCCCGCCCCGCGCGGCAGGATGCTCACGCCATGGTCGCGGGCCGTTTTCACCGCGGCCAGAACGTCGTCTTCATCGCGCGGCAGCACCACGGCCGTCGGCCGGATCTGGTAGATGCTGGCGTCGGTGGCGTAGACGCCCAACAACACGTCGTCGAAGAGCACCTCCCCGCGGACGCCCCGCCGCAGGTCCTGCTCGAATGACGCCGGCTGGCTCTTGCTCACTGGGACCTCTCGTTCACCGGTCCTGCTGGATCTGCCGCAGGGCCGCCAGCAGCATGTTGACGTGGTTGGGCGTGCAACTGCAACCCATCAGGCCGATGCGCCAGACCTTGCCGGCGAACTCGCCCAGGCCCGCGCCGATCTCGATGTTGTACTCCTCCAGCAGGCGCTTGCGGACGGGCGCATCCTCCAGCGGCTCGGGAATGCGGACGGCGTTCAGCATGGGCAGGCGATACTCCGGCGCGACCACGAACTCAAAGCCCAGCTCCTCCAGCCCGGCCCGCAGCAACTCGTGGTTCCGGCGGTGCCGCTCGAACCTCGCCTCCAGCCCCTCCTCGAAGATGATCCGCAGCGCCTCGTGCAGGCCGTAGATCATGGAGACGGGCGCGGTGTGGTGGTACGCCCGCTTGGCGCCCTGCCAGTACGTCCGGAGCAGCCCCAGGTCCAGGTACCAGCTCTGGACCTTGTTGGCGGCCTTCCTGCTCTCCATGGCCTGGACGGCCCGCGGGCTGAACGAGACGGGCGACAGCCCGGGCGGCGCGCTGATGCACTTCTGCGTGCCGCTGTAGATCGCGTCGATGCCCCATTCGTCGGTCCGCACGTCCATGCCGCCCAGGGAGGTGACGGCGTCCACCAGGAACAGCGCCCCTGCCTCGTGGGCCAGCCGGCTGATTTCCTCCAGCGGCTGGCACAGGCCGGTGGAGGTCTCCGCGTGCACGACGGCCACCAGCTTGGGCCTGCGTCCGTCCAGCGCCTTTTTGAGGGCGGCCGGGTCGATCGGCTGCCCCCAGGGCGCGTCCACCCGCGTGAGCTTCGCCCCGCATCGCCCGACGATGTCGCTCATCCGGTTGCCGAAGACGCCGTTGACGCAGACGACGGCCTCATCGCCCGGCTCGAGCAGGTTCACGAAGCATGTTTCCATGCCGGCGCTGGCGGTGGCCGAGACGGCGAAGGTCAGCTCGTTCCGCGTGCGGAACAGCTCCCGCAGCATCTGCTTCAGCTCGTCCATGATGACGATGAACTGCGGGTCCAGGTGCCCGATCATCGGGGTGGCCATGGCCTGGAGGACGCGCGGGTGTACGTCGCTGGGGCCGGGGCCCATGAGGAACCGGGCGGTCGGGTTCAGTTCGTTCGCGGCGGCCATGATCTTCTCCACATCGTGACGCAGATTGCCTGATGCTCGGCTCCGTCAAAGCGATCGCCCCTGCCCATGCGGGGGGGACTGTCACAGGCCGGAGCACGTCATCCAGGCCGATAATTGGCGGGGGAACGAGGCACGCGTTTCCGCTCCACGGAATCGTCTGAACCGACATTCCCGGATCCGCTCCCGGCCACGACCCTCGCGAGCCTCGCGGGCCATTGTATCCTGCCGCCGGCCGCGGACAAGGCTGTTGCTGCGCCCCCGGCCGGCAGGGCGCGCCGGCCGCGGCGGGGACCGTCACGCCTCCGCAGCGCGGATGATGTGCTGGTACAGCGGCGGCAGCGTTTCGCGATGCAGGCCCTGGAAGTAGAAGCCCACGCCTCCGAAGACCTTCGGGATGCGGGTGGCCACCGACTTCTGGTCGCGGAGGTAGTAGTAGGCCTGGGATTCGTCCCGGGCCTGGTCGTCGAAGACGAACGGTCGGACGTCGAAGCTGCCGGTCCACAGCCCGTCGGGCTTGCAGCCGACGTTGGCGGCCATGGAGACGGCCTTCAGCAGCACCTCCGGCCCCATGATGGCCGTGCCGATGTTCAGCACCACCCCGCCGGAGGTGAAGCCGCACAGGTGCTCGGCGAAGACCAGAAAGTCCGCCCCGCTGGCGGCGCCCTTGGCGGCCGGGTCGAAGCTGGGGTGCTGGTCGGTGATGTCCGTGCCGATCGAGGCGTGCACGCAGACCGGGATGCCCTTGCCATACGCCGCGGCCAGGACGCAGGCGCCGGCGTAGGGAAAGCCCTCGTAGGGCTTGAGGTACTGCCCGGTGTCGGGATGGCGGGCGAAGGCGCGGTCGATGACCTGCCGGCGGAAGTCCGCGTCGCCGTACAGCCTGCCCATGGCCTCGCCCAGGCCGTAGCCGTTCTCGCAGCCGACCTGAATGGCGTAGTTGAGGTAGGCCCCGGTTTCGAAGGCCATGCCGAACTCGCCGACCGGCAGGGCGTCGCGCACCGACTCCGAGGACGCCCCTGTCAGGGCCAACTCGAAGGAGTGGATGGCGCCGGCCAGGTTGGTGGCGTACAGCGTCACCAGCCCGCGCTCGATCAGGTCGATGACGATGGAGATCTCGCCGTTCTTGATGGGGTGGGCGCCGGTCATGACGACCACGGGCTTGTCGGCGCGGCGGCAGCGGACGATGTACTCGGCCAGTTCGGCCAGCCCGGCCGACTGATCCGGCCCGCCGCCGGGCAGGCCGTTGCGGTACCAC
>LJUF01000087.1 GCA_001303665.1 Phycisphaerae bacterium SM23_33
CGCACCCGACCGGCCCGCAAAACGCACCCGCTGGATCCGCCGCGGCCGGACCGGCTTGTAAGGCCGATTTGCCGCGGTTAGCATGACTATACAGTGTCCTGGCCGGTGCGAAAGGTCAACGCCCATGGTCGAATTCCTCGGGGAGAAGATCCAGGTCGAGCAGGCCCCGAACTCCCCGCGGCCGGCGCGGTTCACGTGGCGCGAGCGCGTGCACGAGGTGGTCGAGGTGCTCGGCCGGCACGTGGACATCGGCTTCGGCGACATGCCGCCGCGGAGCCGCCGCTGGTACACGCGCAGGCACCGCCGCTACTACACCGTCAAGGACGCCGCCGGCGACGTGTTCGAAATCTACCTCGATTATGCCAACCGCCGAAAGCGCACCTGGTGGCTGGTGAAGCGCCTCCCCGCCGGCGGTGGCAAACCGTAGACGGCCCGGCCGCCCATCTTCGGTTTTCGATGTGCGATCTTCGATTTTCGATTTGAAAACTACGCCCGGCCTCGGGCGCGCGTGGTTTTCCTCGCAGCGAAAACAATCGAAACGATTTCGTTCCCCTCGCGCATCAGGTCCGCAAGCAGCCGCGCTTTGACGACGCCGCTTTCAATCAGGACCTCCTGCCAGAAGAGCGATTCGTCGGCTTCTTCCTCCACCGTGCCGAGCTTTGAAAGGAATTCCGCTCGGGATCGCCCCCTGCACGCGGCCCGGTAGTTGGAAGCGACACTGGTACCGGCCCGCAGCAACTGGGCGCCGATGTGCCTTGCGACCTGCGTGCGGGGCAGAGAACACACCAGCCGGATTATCCGCAGGGCGTACTGCTTCGTCCTTTGCTTCATGGCCTCACGCGACATCTTCCTCATTGGATATTCTCCCGGCATTCGCAGCCGCCACACGGGAACCGCAAATCGAAGATCGCAGATCGAAAATCGAAAATCACGGCTTCATTTCAGCCGCACCTGCGGCTTCTCGCCGTACTCGATGGCGGCCTGTCGGCCGGCGTTGGCCAGGGACAGTCTGCCGGCCTCGATGACCAGCTCGTTGTAGCTGCTGTTGGCGGGGGTGGCGATGATGCCGGCGGCGTCCACCTGGCGGAGGTATTGCCGGCGTTTTTCGAGGTCGTCGCCGGCCTCGGCCTCGAGCCGGCGGATGCTGTGGATGATAGACTCGACCGACCGGTGGCCGTAACCGACGGGGGTGAGCCCGCCGTCGCCCAGGTCCAGCAGGCGGAAGTAGTCGGGGTTGGGCTCGGCGTAGACGGTGTCGCCGGGGTCGCCGCCGGGTTCGGTGTAGCTGTGGGCCACACCGCGGTACTGGTCGCTGTGGCGGATGAGGCAGCCGTCCTTGGGCCCGTCGCAGAACAGGGTCATGCCCTGGCTGTTGCCGCCGGGGCCGGCGTCGGGGTAGCCCATGCCGTTGAGCACGCTCAGGAAGGCGCCGTTCTCCCAGACCACCCGGCCGTCGGTCCACAGGTAGCCCTGGTTGCCGTTGGGGTATTTCTCGACCACGCCGTAGACCGAGACGGCCGTCGGCCGCAAGCCCGTGATGAAGGCCACCAGGTCCACATAGTGGCAGCCGACGTAGGTGAACATGTCGGAGTTCTCGCAGGTGCACCAGTTCTGGAAGTTGCTGTGGCGATAGTAGTAGGGCTCGACCAGGTGGGCCTGGCCGCCGCGGAAGGCGCCGAACCGCCCGGCGCGGTAGTCCCGCCGGGCCAGGAGCGAACGGTAATCGAAGCGCTTGTGGTACTCGGCGCCGACCAGCAGCCCGCGCTGGCGGGCCAGCTCTTCCAGCTCCACGGCCTGGGCGTGCTTCAGCACCAGCGGCTTGACCGTGAGGACGTGCTGGTCCTGCCGGAGGGCGAACTTGATGACCTCGTAGTGAAGCTGATCGGGCACGGCCACCACCGCGATGTGGCGGGCGGGCATGGCGGCGAGCACCTCGCGATACAGCTCGGGAAACCTCTCGTCGGGGTCCACCTTGGCCGGGTCGGGGTACGGCCGAAACCCCTGGCCGGGGAAGCCGCGCCGCAGCGTCGGGTCCTCCATGAGCCGACTCAGCGGGGCGGCGTTCAAGGCGCAGATGCTGATCTCGCCCAGCAGGCCGCTCCGCTGCATGTGGTAGATGCTGGGCAGCAGCTGCATGCCCGTAATCATGCCGCCCCCGACGATGGTCACGCTGGGCTTGGGGTGCTGAGCCATGGGTCTTTTCTCCATTCCGGCCGTTACCATGGAAGCAGCAGGGCGCCGGTGCGCATAGGGTAATGGTTTGCAGCGGCGGGGCAAGTCTCCGGCGTGCTGTCGGGAGGGCTTGAGCCCGGCGGCAAGCCGGCATCAGGGCCGATCGGACAGTCAGGGCCCGGCCGCGGCCTAGGCGGTTGCCGCCGCTTGGGCCGACCAGGCGGCTTCCACTTCGGCCGGCAGGGGCGGCAAGTCGGGCAGCATGGCCTTCCAGGCCGCCGCGGCCCGATCCACCGCCTGGGCGATGGGGCCGTGCAGATAGTCCGGCGGCATGTTCTTGGCGGGCCTGAACTCCGCCTCCCGGCACAACTGCCGGAAAAGCTCCGGATGATCGATCAGCACGCAGGGGGCGGCGCGGTCCACGATGAGCTTCTGCTTTTCCCGGAAGCCTGCGAAGAAGGGATGCCGCTGCACGAAATCGTCCAGGCTGGCGTATGGGCTGCGGCCGGCGATGATGTCGAAGATGTTTCCGCAGGCCACCGGGGCGAACACGCAGGGGCTGATGTCGCCGTTGGCATAGATGTGGAAGTAGTATCTCCCGCCGGCGATGCACCCGCCCACCAGGGGCCCGTCGTTCCAGAAATCTCCCAGGAAGATCGGCCTCTGCTGCTGGCGCCAGCGATACACGGCCTGGCGCAGCTTGCCCCGCTGTTCGGCCGACACCATCAGGTCGGTGCGGGGGGCGCGGCCGATGGGCTGGAGCAGGAAGAACCAGCCGAACAGGTCGCCTTCGGCGATCCGCAGCTCGATGAACTCGTCGGAGCTGATGGCCTCGGCGTTTTCGCGGGTGACCGTGGCCGAGAAGCCCACCATCACCTGGTGCTCGGCCAGCAGTTGGCGGGCGCGGCGGTTTTGCTTGTAGATGCCCCGGCCGCGGCGGCGATCGGTCTGGTGCTCGAATCCCTCCACGCTGATGGCGGGGAACACATTGCCCACCTTGCCCAGCCGCTCGGCTATCTCCCGGTCGATCAGGGTGCCGTTGGTGTACACCAGGAAACCCTGGTTGGGGAACATCTCTCCCAACCGGGAGAGCGTCTGGTCGGCCTTTTCGCGGAGGAAGGGCTCCCCGCCGGAGACGGTGACCAGCGTCACGCCCATGTCGATGACCTGCCGCACGACCTGGGCCATCCGCTCGAACGGCAGGTCGCTGCCGTCGCAGGAGCTCTTGGCGTAGCAGCCGGGGCACTTGAGGTTGCAGCGGTCGGTGGGCTCGATGACGACGGTGCAGGGTGTGGTGCGCCCGGCCTGCTGGTTGGAGCCGCGGCGGTAGACGTCCTGGGACCAGGTGCCGATGAAGCGGAGGATGGCCCTGGCGGCGGCGGGACGCTCCTCCACCAGCCGCATCAGGAACGGGCGGAGTTGTCGGCCCAGCCAGCGCACGTGCACCAGTTGTTCCAGGCCATTCCCGAAGTTATCGTCGTAGGCCGTCTCCAGCCGGTCCAGCAGCTTCTCAATGAACCAGTTTCTGAGTCCGGGAACGCGCAGCGTCAGGTCTGCCGCCTTCATCACCGCCGCCAGGCGCAGTTGTGTCCATTCCTCCTTCGCCGGGGTCCACCGATCCCGTGTCATTCCATGGCCTCCCCATTCTGCCGGTGCCTACGCCGGAAGCCGCCTTGCTGATTTGAAGTGCTTTTGCGGTAACGTCTTCCGTGCAATCCTGGTGACTAAATTACTGCCTTGCCATGCCCAAGTCAAGCCCTCATCGGGCCACCTTGCCGTGCGCATCCGACGGCGGCAGCAAGTAGGCCTCGCCCTTGCGACGGACCCGGTCCAGGAACAGGGCGGTTTCCTTGCGCCACTGTCTCAGCACCGAGGGGGCGAGTTTGGAGTGCCGCCAGAGCAGGCGGAGCTTGTCCCGCAGTCGGCGGTCGGCACGGAAGACCTTTGCCACCCGCCGCACCCCCGGCCGCAGCGCCCGGTAGAACCGCCGGTGGGCCTTCAGGATGGCCCGCTGCAAGGCGGCGATGCCCATCTGCTGGTGGCGATACACGCAGTGGGTGCCGTCGTAATAGTCCCAGTCGCCGGGGAAGTCGGTAAAGATCAGCTCATCCCGCATCTGTTCGAACAGGGGCGTGCCCGGCAGCGGGGTGAGCACCGAAAGCTGGATGGACTCGATGCCGGCCTGGCGGGCGAACTTCACGATCTCCTTGATGTTCCGCTCGTCGTGTTCCGGCCCGAGTATGAACATGCCGTGGATCCAGAAGCCGCAGTCGTGCAGGATACGGGTGTCCTCGTATAGCCGCTTTCGCAGCGTCTCCTCGCCGCGATACCCCTTGCCCCACCGCCGGGCGGTGGTCTCGTCGATGGTCTCGTAGCCAACGTACAGCACGTCGCCGCCGCTGCGGCGCATGGCCTTGAGCAGGTCCTCGTCGCGCTGGCGGCGGTGGGCGTCCATCCAGTGCAGGTCGATCCTCGCCTGGGCGTTCCAGCGCAGGCCCATCGGCTCTATCCTGGACAGCAGGTCCACCGTCCAGGCCCGATCGGCCATCAGATTGTCGTCGTAGAAGAACACGTGCCGGAAGCCCTGCCGCTGGTGCCGCCGCAAGTCCTGCTCGACCTTCTCCGGCGACTGCCGCCGCACCTTCCGCCCGAACATCCGCGTGACCGAGCAGTACACGCATCCCTGCGGGCAGCCGCGCGAGGTCATCACCGGCAGCTCGTACGTCTCCCGCCCGCCGGCCGACCGGATCAGGCGATCAAAATCAATCATCAACTCGTGCCTGAGCGTGGGCAGGGCGTCCAGGTCGGCCGGCGGGTCCGGACGGATGATGCCGCGCCGGAGCTCGCCGGCGGCGATGTCGCCGATGACGTTCTCGCCCTCGCCGCAGACCACCAGGTCGCCGTAGCGGGCGGCCTCTTCGGGCATGAAGGTGGCGTGCGGGCCGCCGAAGACGATCGTGGCCTGCGGGGCCGCGGCGCGGAGGCGCCGGGCCAGCTCGTATCCGCGGCTGGCCGTGGCCGTCATGATGCTGATCCCCACCACGTCGGCGCTGCACACGTCCGCCCAGGCCGGACCGTTCCGCTCCAGCGGCCCGGAGACGTTCTCGTTGTACACCGCCGCGTCGTGCCCCTGCTCGTGCAGGATGGTGGCCAGGATGATCGGTCCCAGCAGCGGCCAGTGGGCAATCCAGGCGTTGAAGGGCCGACCGGGCCGGCCGGCCGGCTCAAGAAAACGAATCTTGCGAGGCTTCCGCAGCATGTGTCGCTCACCTGTCAAAGGGCCCGCAACATGAGCCCGGACGGACCTGCGCGCCCTGGCTTGCAGGTTCCGCCGGCCTCCCGGGCAGGCCCGCTAGAACTTGCTCGTGCCCATGAACTTGGTTTCGCGCTCGGGCTTACACGCCTTCACGACCTCTTCGCCGGAGGCGTCGTGGACGCAAACGGACTGAATGGCCTCAAAGTTGACGACCATCACGCCCTTGCCCTCGGCTTGGTCAACGACCAATGGGTTCACGCGGATCACCTTGCCGGTGGCGGAGGTGTTCGCGGTCGTCACCGTCACGGTCCTGGCTTCGTTCTCCGCGTAAACCAGCACTTCCCGTATTCCCGCCATAGCCATTTTCTGTCTCCCGCCTCCAGGACTGCATCGAAGCGCCGGGTATCTCGCAAATGCCGTCGCCCGGCCCCACCGCTAACATTCTGCATCGGGCCGGCCGGAAAGCAATGCTTATCTTCGCCCGGCCCCACCGGTTGTTCCCTCGCCGCCGGCAGCGGGTCCTCGCCCGGACCTTCCCCGGCATTCTACGCCCGCCGGCTCAGTTCCGATCCAAAGTATTTCTCGAGATATTTCGACCCCGCCTCGGCCGTGGCCACGGGGTCTTCCGACTGGATCTCCAGGGCGGCCGTGCCTTCAAAGTTCACCTCCCGCAGGGCCGCGGCGACGGCCGCGTAGTCGATGCACCCGGCCCCCAGGGGCTTGTGATCCTGGCCGTTGACGACGTCGTGGACGTGCAGGTGCAGCAGGGCGGCGGCGTAGTCGCGGATGAGCTGCACGGCCGATTCGCCCGGCCGGCAGCGCTGCATCTCGGCGTGGCCGACGTCGATGCAGATGCCCAGCCCGCCGGCCGGCCCGAAGGTCTCCACTGCCTCCAGCGTGCGATCCAGAAAGGCCCGGGCGTGGATGTTCTCCAGGCCCAGGAACACCCCGCGCTGCCGGGCGGCGGAGGCCAGCTCGCGGATGAACGGCAGGTCCGGGTGCGTGGCGGGCTTCTCGTCGCGGAATTCCGGCCGCGACAGCACCAGCGGATGCACCACCAGCACGCGCCCGCCCAGGTGGGCCAGCAGCTCGACCTCCTCGAACATCCGCTCCCGGTCGTTGCGGGTGTGAAAAGATAGCGCCGCTGAGGGCTTGACCAGCTCCCGCAGCTCATCCCACCCCGGCCGGTCAAAGAAATCGGGCTGCGGGTCCCAGTTCAGCCACAGCTCGGGGGCGAAGCCCAGGGCATAGATCTGCTCGATGACGCGCCGGGGCGAGGCGTACTCGCCGGCGATGTGCTTGAAGTTCCAGGTGCTGACAGTCAGTGTCACCTTCACGGCAAATCCTCTCGCAGGCCCGGCTATTATGCCCGCTTTCGGCCGGCCTGTGCAGCGCTTTGCTCGGAATGCCGGCCGGCGAATTCCTTGCCCGTCCCGGACGGGCGGGTACAATGCCGGCGGCAAACGCAACGCAAATGGTTCATTGAAGGGGAGGTCGAGGCAATGGCAGAGGCATTCCCGAAAGTAAAGAAGATCGAATACGACCCGAAGTCCAGGAACCCGCTGACCTTCAAGCACTACAACGCCGAGGAGGTGGTCGAAGGCAAGACCCTGGCCGAGCACCTGCGCTTCAGCGTGGCCTTCTGGCACGCCTTCCGCAACGACGGCCACGACCAGTTCGGCGTGGGCACGCGGCAGATGCCGTGGGACGACGGCAGCGACTCGCTGGCCAACGCCAAGACCCGCGCCCGGGCGGCCTTTGAGTTCTTCGAAAAGCTGGGCGTGGGCTTCTACTGCTTCCACGACCGCGACGTCGCCCCCGAGGCCGACACGCTCGCCGAAACCAACAAGAACCTCGACGAGATCGTCAAGGTGCTTCAGGCCGAGCAGCAGCGCACCGGCGTGAAGCTGCTGTGGGGCACGGCCTGCCTGTTCGCCCACCCGCGGTACATGCACGGGGCGGCCACCAGTTGCAACGCCGACGTGTTCGCCTACGCCGCTGCCCAGGTCGCCAAGGCCCTGGAGGTCACCCAGGCCCTCGGTGGGGGCGGGTACGTCTTCTGGGGCGGCCGCGAAGGCTACAAGAGCCTGCTGAATACAGACATGGGCCGCGAGCTGGACCACCTGGCGAAGTTCCTGCACATGGCCGTGGACTACAAAAAGCAGATCGGCTTCGACGGCCAGTTCTACATCGAGCCCAAGCCCAAGGAGCCGACCAAGCACCAGTACGATTCCGACGCCGCCGCCTGCTACGCCTTCCTCCAGCGATACGACCTGACCGACCACCTGAAGCTGAACCTGGAAGCCAACCACGCCACCCTGGCCGGGCACAGCTTCCACCACGAGCTGGAGTTCGCCGCCGCGGTGGGGATGCTCGGCTCGGTGGACGCCAACCGCGGCGACCTGATGCTGGGCTGGGACACCGATCAGTTCCCCACCGACCTGTACGACACCACCTTCGCCATGCTGACCATCCTCAAGGCCGGCGGCTTCACCACCGGCGGGCTGAACTTCGACGCCCACGTGGCCCGCGAGAGCTTCGAGCCGGTGGACCTGTTCCACGCCCACATCGGCGGCATGGACGCCTTCGCCCGCGGGCTCAAGGCGGCCGCCGCCATCCGCGCCGACGGCGTGCTGGATGATTTCCTCAAGCAGCGGTATTCGAGCTGGGATTCCGGCATCGGGGCCGACATCGAGGCCGGCAAACTCGGCTTCAAGCAATTGTCCGAATACATGCTCAAGAAGGGCGAGCCCGCCCCCAACGAATCCGGCCGCGTCGAAATGCTCGAGAACATCCTCAACGAGTACATTTGACCCCGGAGCCGGCCACCTGGCACCAGGAACGGGTGGCCCCGAACCGGCAACGCCGTGTAGCCTGCCGGCCGCGACCCGTGGCGCAGCCCGAAGCGGCGAAAACACCGTGATCATTCGGATTGCCATCTTGGCCGCGACTATCTGGCCTTGGCTGGCGGATCCCGCGCTGCGGGCGGAGCCGGCGACGCACCCGGGCGCGTGGAAGAGCCCATACGCCCAGTGGCGACACGGGCCCCCGAGAGAGCGGGAGTACTTCCCCATCGCGGTGTGGCTTCAGCACCCGAAGAACGCCGCCCGCTACAAGGCGGCGGGGATCAACCTCTACGTCGGCTTGTGGAAGGGCCCCACGGAGGCGCAGTTGGCCGCGTTGACCAAGGCCGGCATGCCGGTCATCTGCCACCAGAACGCCGTCGGCCTGGCCCACAGGGACGACCCCATCGTCATCGGCTGGATGCATGGCGACGAGCCCGACAACGCCCAGCCGCTGGGGGAGGGTAAGGGCTATGGCCCGCCGATCCCGCCGGCGAAGATCGTCGCCGACTACCGGAAGCTCCGCGCCGCCGACCCCACGCGCCCGGTGCTGCTGAACCTGGGCCAGGGCGTGGCCTGGGACGGCTGGCACGGCCGCGGCGTCCGCACCAACCATCCCGAGGACTACCCGGAGTACGTCAAGGGCTGCGACATCGCCTCGTTCGACATCTACCCGGTGGTTCACTCCAAGGCGCAGGTCGCCGGCAAGCTCTGGTACGTCGCCCGCGGCGTCAGCCGGCTGCGGAAATGGACCGACGGTAGAAGAATCGTCTGGAACTGCATCGAGTGCACGCGGATCAGCAACACGAAGGTCAAGCCCACGCCGCACCAGGTGAAGGCGGAGGTGTGGATGTCGATCGTCCACGGCTCGACGGGGCTGATCTACTTCGTCCACCAGTTCCAGCCGCGCTTCATCGAGGCGGCCCTGCTGGCCGATGAGGAGATGCTCGCGGCCGTGACCAGGATCAACCGGCAGATCCGTGAGCTGGCGCCGGTGTTGAATGGTCCCAGCTTGCCGGACGCCGCGAAGGTGTCCTCGTCGGCCAAGGACGTGCCCATCGCGTTGATGGCCAATCGCCTCGGCGGGGCCACGTACCTGTTCGCGGTGAACATGCGCGACAAGCCGACGACGGGCAGGTTCGAGGTGACGGTGCCGCGGCGGACGATGCGCGGCGAGGTGCTCGGCGAGGACCGGACCGTTTACGTCCGCTGGGGCGGCTTCTACGATGAGTTCAAACCGTACGACGTGCACATCTACAAGATCACCGAGCCCCCATCGCCGTAAGCCTTACCCGTCACCGTCTGCGGGCTCGCCTCCAGCCGTGTATAATGCCCGCCATGCCGGACGAGCACGAGCAGTTCCTGGCGCGGGCCCTGGAGTTGGCGGCCCGCGGGCGGGGGGCGGTGGAGCCCAACCCGATGGTCGGGGCGGTCATCGTCCGCGACGGGCAGGTGATCGGCGAGGGCTTCCACCAGCGATTCGGCGGGCCGCACGCGGAGGTCGAGGCCATCGCCGCCGCCCGCCGGGCCGGTCACGACGTGGCCGGGGCGACGATGTACGTCAGCCTGGAGCCGTGCTGCCACCAGGGCAAGACCCCGCCCTGCACGGAAGCGATCATCGCGGCGAAGATCGCCCGCGTGGTGGCGGCCATGGAAGACCCCGACCGGCAGGTTTCGGGAAAGGGCGTGGCGGCCCTTCGGGCGGCGGGCGTGGAGGTCGTCACGGGCGTGTGCCGGGACCAGGCCCGCCGGCTGCTGGCGGGGTACGTCAAGCTGCGGACGCAGGGCCGGCCGTGGATCATCTGCAAGTGGGCCCAGAGCCTCGATGGCCGCATCGCCACCTTCACCGGGCACAGCAAGTGGATCAGCGGGGAGGCGTCGCGGCAGCGGGCGCACGCCCTGCGCGGACAATGCGATGGCGTCTGCGTGGGGGTGGGCACGGTCAAGGCCGACGACCCGCTGCTGACCAACCGCAGCGGCTCGGGCAGGCAGCCGGCGAGGGTGGTGCTGGATGAGGCCCTGGATATTCCCCTTCGATGCCGGCTGCTGGCCAGCACGGACCTCTCGCCGGTCATCATCGCCGCCTGTCAAGAAGCGCCGGAGCGGGCCAGGCAGGCAGTCAGGCAGGCCGGAGCGGAGGTGCTGATCCTGCCGCCGGCCCCGGGCGGGGTGGACCTTGCGGCCCTGCTGGACGAGCTGGGCCGGCGTCAGTGGACGTACCTGCTGGTCGAGGGCGGGCGGGGCGTGCTGGGGTCGTTCCTCGGGTCGCGGCTGGCGGACGAGCTGGTTGTGTTCGTGGCCCCGCGGCTGCTGGGCGGGCGGCGGAGCCTCGGCCCGGTGGCGGCACATCCTGGAGCTTTACCGCCTGGCGGCGGAGCGCGACGACGTGGAGGTGGTGGCCGCCTGCGAGGAGCACGCCCCGACGGCCGAGGCGCTGGGCAAGGCCGGCAAGGTGAAGCTGACCCACAGCTCCCTCGACCGGATGTGGGCGGAGGCGGACTTTGACGTGCTGGCGGTGGGCGACTACTACGGCCGGCGCGGCGAGCTGCTCATCCGCGGGTTGGCCTCCGGCAAGCACGTCATCGGCGACAAGCCCCTGTGCACGAAGCTGGACGAGCTCGACCGCATCGCCGAGCTGTCGGCGGCCGGGAGGCTGTGCGTCGGCTGCCAGCTCAGCATGCGCGACTCGGGCAACTTCCGGGCGATGCGGCAGGCGGTGCTCGGCGGGCGGATCGGCCAGGTGCACACGGTTGATTTCCAGGGCCAGCACCCGCTGCTGCGGGGCTCGCGGCCTGAATGGTACTTCGAGCCGGGCAAGCACGGCGGCACGATCAACGACCTGGCCATCCACGCCGTGGACCTGATTCCCTGGATGACGGGGCGGCGGATCGTCCAGATCGTCACCGCCCGGGCCTGGAACGCCCGCGCCGCCCAGCCGCAGTGGTTTCAGGACGCCGCCCAGATGATGCTGCGGCTGGACAACGGCGGCGGGGTGCTGGGGGACGTTTCGTACCTGACGCCCGACAGTTTCGCCTACAAGGTGCCCTGCTACTGGCGGTTCACCCTCCATGGGACCGCCGGCCTGGCCGAGACCTCGGCCGTCGCCGACGGCGTCGAACTGTACCCCAGCGAGGGCGAGTCCGCCGTTCACCTTCCCCCGGCCGAGAGGCGGGCGGGCGGCTACTTCGATGATTTCCTGGCCGAGATCCGCGGCCGGGCCGAGGGCGAAG
>LJUF01000088.1 GCA_001303665.1 Phycisphaerae bacterium SM23_33
TGCCCCTTCGGCGTGCTGCCCGCCGAGCCCACCCGCCGGCAAATCGCCAAATGCGACCTGTGCGAGGACGTCACCGCCGACGGCCAGGCGGTGCCGCGCTGCGTGGCCGCCTGCCCGGTCGGGGCCCTGAAGTTCGAGGACGAGCACAAGGCCGTAGAGGCCAAGCTGCTGGTGGTCGGCGGAAGGACCATCGGGCGAGACCCCTTCAAGCGAAGGTAAGACCGTACATGAGTGTGCCCGCGATCATCCTGACCTACCTGGCCGCGGCGGCCGGGACGCTGCTGCTGGGACTGGCGGCCAAGTGGTTCGACCGCAAGGTCACCGCCCGGGTCCAGTACCGCAAGGGCCCGCCCTGGTACCAGCCCGTCGCCGACGTGCTCAAGCTGTTGCACAAGGAAACGCTGGTGCCCTCCACGGGCCGGGGCGCCGGCTTCCTCATCGCCCCGGCCATCGCCCTGGGGGCCACCGCTTTGGCCGCGGCCATGCTCTGGGCCCCCCTGTTCGCCCACGAAGGCAGCTTCCTGGGCGACCTGATCGTGGTGATCTACCTGCTGGTGATCCCGCCGCTGGCGACCATCCTGGGGGCCAGCGCCTCCGGCAGCCCCCACGCCGCCGTCGGCGCCAGCCGCGAAATGAAGCTCATCCTCGCTTACGAGCTGCCCTTCGTGCTGGCGCTGCTGGTGGGGGTGATCCACAGCGGCTGGACGCTCCAGTTGGGGAAGATGGCCGCCGACCAGCAGGGCCAGGCCGGCGCGACCCTGTACAGCATCTCCGGCGTGCTGGCCATGATCGTGGCCATCCTCGCCGTCCAGGCCAAGCTCGGCCAGGTGCCCTTCGACCTGGCTGAGGCCGAGTGCGAGATCATGTCCGGCGTGTTCGTGGAGTACTCCGGCCCACCGCTGGCCCTGATCTACATCAGCCGGGCCATGCTGCTGGCCACCCTGCCGCTGCTGCTGATCCTGGTGTTCTGGGGCGGGCTGAAGCTGACGCTGACGGGGGTGCCGGCCTTTCTTGGCAAGTACCTGCTGCTGCTAACGCTGGTGACGTTGATTCGCAACACGAACCCCCGGCTGCGGATCGACCAGGCGGTGCGGTTCTTCTGGCTGGGGCTGACGCCGCTGGCGGTGCTGGCGGCGGTGCTGGCGCTGGTGGGCAGGTACAAGGGGCTGTCATGGCTGTGAAGCATTGGGCACTGAAGAAGTCGCTGTGGGTGTATCACGTCAACACCGGCGCGTGCAACAACTGCGACATCGAGGTGCTGGACCTGCTCACCCCGCGGTTCGACATCGAGCGCTTCGGCATGATCCTGGTCGGCTCGCCCCGCCACGCCGACGTGCTGGCCGTCACCGGCACGTGCACCCGCCAGGCCATGCCCAGGCTCCAGGAGCTGTACCGCCAGGCCGCCAAGCCGGTGGTCGTGCTGGCCATCGGCTCCTGCGCCGGCGCCCAGGGAATCTTCACCGAGGCCTACCACATGGGCTCGCCCGTGGACGAGACCATCCGGGCGGTGGACCCTAACGCGATCATCGCCTACGTGCCCGGCTGCCCGCCCAAGCCCGAGGCCATGATCGCCGCCGTGGTCAAGGCCTGGGACGTGATCGATACGTTGTAGGAGAAGCATACGTCATGAGTGAGGTTGCGATACCACGAGAGGTGCAGGTGCCGCTGGAGGGGTTCGTGGGCGAGGTGCTCGGCGCCCTGGGCGACGCCGTCATCGGCGTCGAGCGCTGCGACGAGCGCCGCGGCTTCGCCCGGATCGACCCGCAGCGAACCGTGGAGGTGGCCCGGCGGATGCTCGCCATGGCCGGCACCCGGCTGGCGACGGCCACCGGGATTGACGTGCGCGACGGCATCGACGTGCTGTATCACTGGTGCATCGAGCCGCAGGGGGTGGTGGTGACGCTGAAGGTGCTGGCCGCCGGGCCGGAGATGACGGTCGATTCCATCGCCCCGGTGGTTCCCGCGGCCAACTGGATCGAGCGGGAAATGCACGACCTGCTGGGCGCGAACTTCCGCGGCCACCCGGACATGCGCCGGCTGATCCTGGACGATTCCTGGCCGGAGGGCGTGTATCCGCTGCGGAAGGACTTCGACCAGGTGCGGGACCGCCCGCCGCTGCCGCCGGCCCCGCCCGCGCCGGAGGAGGCACTGCCGTGAGTCACAAAACCATGATCAACATCGGCCCCTTCCACCCGCTCCAGGAAGAGGCCGAGTTCTTCCAGCTCTACGTGGACGGCGAGCGCGTCGTCGACGTGGACGTCCGCATCAGCTACAACCACCGCGGCATCGAGAAGCTCGACGAGTCCAAGACCTTCGACCAGGTGCCCTTCGTGGTGGAGCGGGTCTGCGGCATCTGCTCGGCTTCGCACCCGCTGGCCTACGTCCAGGCCGTCGAGGACATCGCCCACGTGCAGGTGCCCGAGCGGGCGCTGTACCTGCGGACCATCGTCAACGAGCTGGAGCGGATCCACTCCCACCTGCTGTGGGTGGGCCTGGCCGGGCACTTCCTCGGTTACAACACCGTGTTCATGTGGGCCTGGAAGTACCGCGAGCCCATCCTGGACGCCCTGGAGGTCGCCACCGGCAGCCGGGTTAACTACGCCAACTGCAAGATCGGCGGCGTCCGGCGCGACATGACCGACGAGCAGCTCAAAGAGATTGACCGCCTCGCCACCGAGTCCTACGGCCCGGTGGAGATGCTGACGAAGGCGGTGATCGACGACCCGGTGCTGCACGCCCGCCTGAAGAACGTGGGGGTGCTGTCGAAGGCGGACGCCCGGGCGTACGGCGCCACCGGCCCCACGGGCCGCGGCTCGGGCCTGCCGATCGACGTGCGGAGGGATGACCCGTACGCCGCCTATGACCGCATTGACTGGCAGGTTCATTACGAGGAATCCGGCGACGTCTTCGCCAAGGCCAAGGTGCGGCTGTTGGAGACCCTGGAGGCGGTCAAGATCATTCAGCGGGCGGTTCGAGCGATTCCCGGCGGCGAGATCGACGCCAAGGTGCAGAACATCCCGCCCGGGGAGGCGGTGGGGCACGTGGAGGCCCCGCGCGGCGAGACCTTCCACTACGTCCGCTCCGACGGCTCCAACTACCCGGTGCGGCACAAGGTGCGGGCACCCAGCTTCAACAACATCCCGACCTTCAAGGCCTCCTGCATCGGGCAGGAGATCGCTGACGTGGCCATCACGCTGGCCAGCGTGGACCCCTGCTACTCCTGCACCGAGCGGATGTGCGCCGCGGTGGACGCCGAAAGCGGCCGGCGGATGTTCGACTTCGCCCAACTGGTGAAGCTGTCGCAGGAAAAGACGCAGCGGCTTCGCCGGCAGCTCTGAGAAGTCCGGCGGCCGCTGGTCGAGCAAACTGAGAAACACGCATGAGCGAGATCTGGAACGACCCGGTTCTGCGGCCGATCCTGGCCGTGCTGGCCTTCGGGGCGGTGGCCTACGTGCTTTCGCGCGCCACCGCGGCCGTGGGGCGGCTGCTGGCGCTGGCCGCGGGCATCTGCGTGATCGTCTGCGGGGCCTTCCTGGCCGCCGAGGTGCCCACCGACTGCCCGCTGGTCGGGGCGATCGCGGTGGGGCAGCTTTCCCTGCCCATCCGGTTCGCCGTCACCCACCTGGGCTGCCTGGTGGGCATCGGCGCCGGGGCCTTCGCCGTGCTCATTGCCCTGTACTCGTTCCGCGGCATGGCCGGTGAGTACTGGGAAGGGAAGTTCTACGCCTACCTGATCTGGGCCCTGGCCGGGGCCTGCCTGGTCGGCTGGGCGGGCAGCTTCTTCACCCTGCTGCTGGGCTGGGAGCTGGTGACGGTCATGCTGTTCCTGATGCTCAACCAGGGCCAGCCGGGCGCCGAGATTGGCGCCGCCAAAACCTACGGCGTGCTGGGCTTCGCCGACGCCTGCCTGCTGCTGGCGGTGGCCTTGATGCTTTCCCCCGGCGTCGCCGGTAAGCTTCAGCCCGGCCAGCCGATGTACAACCTGGCCCTGCCGGCAAGGGCGGCGCCCCTGCTGGCGGGCAGCCTGGGGGCGATCGGATATGCCATCTACGCCCTGCTTCTGGTGGCCGCCCTGGCCAAGGCCGGGGCCGTCCCGCTGCACACCTGGCTTCCGGCCGCCGCCGAGCGGGCCCCCGTGTCGGTGATGGCGTATCTGCCGGCGGCTTTGGACAAGCTGCTGGGCATCTACCTGCTGGCCCGGGTGGCCCTGGACGTCTTCCGCCCGGACCACACCATGCAGCTCATCCTCATGAGCATCGGCGCCGTCACCATCATCGCGGCCGTTTTCATGGCCATGATGCAGCACAACCTCAAGCGGCTGCTTTCCTTCCACGCCGTCAGCCAGGTCGGGTACATGGTGCTGGGCATCGGCACCGGCACCGCCTTGGGCATCGTCGGCGGCCTGTTCCACATGCTCAACAATGCCATCTACAAGTCCGGCCTGTTCCTGATGAGCGGGACCGTCGGCCGGGCGGCCGGCTCCGATGAGATCGAGGACATGGGCGGGCTGGCCCGCCGGCTGCCGGTCACCTTCGTCTGCGGGGCGGTGGCCGCCGCCGCCATCTCCGGCGTGCCGCCCTTCAACGGCTTCGTCAGCAAGTGGCTGGTGTACCAGGGGGCGCTGAGCCTGCACAGCGGGCTGGGCGCGGTCATGCTGGTGGTGGCGGTCTTCGGCAGCGCCTTGACCCTGGCCAGCTTCGTCAAGGTGCTGTACTCGGCGTTCCTCTCGCGCCCGCCGGTCGAGGCGGCGGCGCGG
The DNA here is from genome assembly GCA_001303665.1 of Phycisphaerae bacterium SM23_33. GTDB lineage: Bacteria > Planctomycetota > Phycisphaerae > SM23-33 > SM23-33 > SM23-33. The sequence goes on from LJUF01000088.1 coordinate 4,757, forward strand.
ATCGCGGCCGCCAGGGAGAACTTCTCCATGGCGGCGCCGATGGTGGTGCTGGCGGCCGGCTGCGTCGTGCTGGGGCTGTTCCCGCACCTGGTGGTGGGCAACGTCTTGGTGCCGGCCGTCCAGCCGGTCCTTCCCAAGGCGGCTGAGGAGGTCGGCTCGTCCGTCTGGGGGATGGCTGGCGGCGAGGCTGGTCAGTGGAGCCCCTTCACCGCCTTCGTGCTTATCGTCCTGGGCATCCTCGGCGGGGTGGTGCTGTTGGGGATCTTCGCCCTGAAGAAGGTGCGGGTGGTTCGCCCCTTCCTGGGCGGGGAGCTGGGCATCGGCGAGGACCGCTACCGCATGCCCGGCACGGGCTTCTACGAAACCGTCAAGCGAATGCCGGCGCTGAAGCCGCTGCTGGAGCACGGCGAGCGCGGGGCGATGGACCTGTATCGCTGGTTCGGCCGGTATGGCGGGGGGGTGGTTCAGACGCTTCGGGCCCAGCACACCGGGCTGATCAGCCTGTACGTGGCCTGGGTCATGGTCGGGCTGGCGGCGGTGCTGGCTTACCTGTTGATGGCGGGGTACCTGAAATCATGACGATCGACTTGTTCATCCTGCTGCTGATCGGGTTCATGCTGGCGGCGGGGCTGATCGCGGTGGAGACCAGCGACCTGCTCAGCGCGGTCATCGCCGTGGGGGCGGCCGGCTTCGCCCTGTCCGTGATCGACCTGCTGCTGGGGGCGCCGGATCTGGCCTTTCCCCAGGTGCTGGTGGAGATCATCACCCTGGTGCTGTTGATCCGCATGATCATGACCCGCCGGGACACCTCCCGCCAGACGCCGCGGGACACCCTGCGGACCGCGGTGGTGCTGCTGGGCGGCGGGGTCTTCCTGGTGGCGGCGTTCCTGGCCGTGGTGGGCCTGGGCGCGGGGGCGACCGTGCCGGCCTTCGGCGAGCCCCTGCTGGCCGGCGGGCACCCCGGCGTCAGCGCCGCCTACCTGTGGCAGTTCGACAAGGACACCGGGGTGGCCAATTGCGTCATGGGCATCCTGCTGGACTATCGGGCCTACGATACCCTGGGCGAGGCCACCGTCATCTTCGTGGCCATCATGGGCGGGTACGTGGTGCTGCGAAAAGTCGGGCGGAAGAGGCAAGCCCAGGAGCCGTCGCCATGAAGGGAATGACTTCCATCGTGCGAGACGTCACCCGCCTGGTCGCCGGCGTGGTCATGGTGTACGGCGTGTACGTCTCCTGCACCGGGCATCTCACCCCGGGCGGCGGCTTTGCCGGCGGGGTGATCATCATGGCCGGCGTGGTGATGCTGGTGCTGGCCTTCGGCGGCGAGCGGGCCAACGAGCTGCTGGCCGAAAGCCGCTGCCACGTCCTGGACGGCTCCGGGGCCCTGGCCTTCGCCCTGGTGGCGCTGCTGGGCTTCTTTGCCGGCGGGTTCTTCGTCAACTTCCTCCCCCGGGGGCGGGTGCACCAGCTCGTCAGCGGCGGCATGATCCTGCCGGCCAACCTGGCCATCAGCCTGAAGGTGGCCGCCGGCCTGATCGGCATCTTCCTGGCGCTGGTCCTGGCCACCCGGCAGCCCAGCTCCCAGGAGTAGACCGATGGGAATCGCCATATACATGTTGACCTTCCTGCTGCTGCTGATTGGCGTGTACGCCCTGGTGGCCAAGAAGAACCTGGTCCGCATCATCATGGGCATCGCCATCCTGGAGTACGCCGTCAACCTGCTGCTGGTGCTGGTGGGCTACCGCCGCGACGGCACCCCGCCGATCCTGCCGCGCGGGCAGACCGCCGCCGAACTGGCCGCCCGGGCCGTCGACCCGCTGCCCCAGGCCCTGGTGCTCACCAGCATCGTCATCGGGCTCAGCGTGACGGCCTTGGCCGTGGCCCTGGCGGTGCGGCTGTACGACAAGTACGGCACCTTCGACATGAACGACATCCGCAATCTGAGAGGCTAAGGGCCCATGAAGGAACTGGTGCCAGTGCTGGTGGGTCTGCCGCTGGGGGCGGCATTTCTGGTGGCGATCCTGGCCCACGTCAGGGGCGGCGCCCGGCTGACCGGGGCGCTGGCCACGCTGGCCGTGGCGGCGAACCTCGCCCTCGGCATCGGGCTTTGGGCTGCCGCCGCCGGCCAGGACCAGCCCGGCGCCAAGTCCGCCGTCTGGACCGTCTGGGCCGGCAGGTGGGACGGGCAGACCGAGCTGGACCAGGCCACCGGCCAGCAGCGGACCAGGCCCATCGGCATCCAGTTGGTGTGGGACGGCCTGTCGCGCTTCATGGTGATTGTCGTGAGCTTCGTCGCCTTCGCCGTGATCGTCTTCTCGGGCGCCTACATGCGGCGGTTCACGACGGTGTGGCTGTTTCACACCCTGTTCCTGCTGATGACCGGGGCCATGATCGGCGTGGTCCTGGCCGGCGACCTGTTCAACCTGTACGTCTTCATCGAGGTGGCGGCCATGGCCAGCTACGGGCTGGTGGCCTTCGGCACCGAACGCGAGGAGCTGGAGGCGGCCTTCAAGTACCTGGTGCTGGGCGTGGTGGCCTCCTCGTTCATCCTGGTCGGCATCGCCATCCTGTACTCGCTGACCGGCCAACTGAACATGGCCCGGGTGGCCGCGGCCCTGGGGGAGCTGGGCACCAGCCCGGCCGTGCTGCTGGCGGCGGGGTGTCTGCTGGGCGGGCTGGCCCTGAAGGCGGCCATGGTGCCGTTCCACTCCTGGCTGCCGGATGCCCACCCCTCGGCGCCGGCCCCGATCTCCGCCATGCTGTCGGGCCTGCTGATCAAGACCGTGGGCGTGTACGCCATCGCCCGGCTCGTCTTCGGCGTCCTGGGCGTCCACGCCGTCTACGCCAACGTCCTGATCGCCCTGGGCGTGTCCTCCATGGTCGTGGGCATGCTGCTGGCCCTGGGCCAGTGGGACCTCAAGCGGCTGCTGGCCTACAGCAGCATCTCCCAGGCCGGCTACATGATCCTCGCCCTGGGCGTGGCCGCCTCGCTGCTGCCCCACAACCGGGCCCTGGCCGGGCTGTGCGCGTTCGGGGCGCTGTTCCACCTGTTCAACCACGCCGCCTTCAAGAGCCTGCTGTTCCTTTGCAGCGGCTCCATCGAGCAGGCCACCGGCACCCGGCAGTTGCGGGAGATGGGCGGGCTGGTCCGGCGGATGCCGGTCACCGGCTGGTGCTGCCGCATCGGCGCCCTGTCCATCGCCGGCGTCCCCCCCTTCAACGGGTTCTTCTCCAAGATCATCATTATCGTGGCCCTGGCCCTGGCCGGGCGCGTGGTGCTCTGCGGCATCGCCGCCGCCGTGGCCGTGGGCACGCTGCTGATGTACGTCAAGGTCCAGCGCTACGCCCTGGACGGGCAGCCCGGCCCGCGGGTGGCGGCGGCCCGCGAGTCGCACTGGGCCATGGGCGCGGGCATGGCCATCCTGGCCGCGGTGTGCCTGCTGGCGGGGGTGGCCCTGTCGGTGGGGCCGCTGAAGGAGCATCTGCTGGGCCCGGCCGGTGAGGCCCTGCTGGGCGGGGCGAAGCTGGCCAGCGGGGTGGCGATGGGAGGTGGGCAATGAAAGCGGCCATGTGCTTCGTCGTCGCCCTGGCCGTGTGGCTGCTGCTGTTCTGGTCGCTGCACTGGACGGTGGTGCTGGGGGGCGTGCTGGCGGCCGCCCTGGTCACGGCCCTGCTGGTCCACAGGTTCCCCGCCGGGGCCGCCAAGATGCTCAACCCCCGGCGGTGGTTCTTCGCCGCCATCTATCTGCCTTACTTCCTCTACTATTGCGTCAAGGCCAACCTGGACGTGGCCATCCGCGTGCTGCACCCCGACTTGCCCATCCGCCCCGGCATCGTCAAGGTCCGCACCCACCTGAGCAGCTCCATGGCCAAGACCTTCCTGGCCAACTCCATCACCCTCACCCCCGGCACGCTGACCATCGACATCGACGGCCAGGAGCTGTACGTCCACTGGATCAACATCCATACCCAGGATCCCCAGCGCCGCTACGCGGAGATCGTGGGTCGCTTTGAGCCGCTGCTGCGGAGGATCTTCGAATGAACGCGGCCTTCCTGGAAGGGTTCCTGGAGGCGGCCATGCTGGTGCTGGTGCTGGGCTCGGCGCTGTGCCTGTACCGCATCGCCCGCGGGCCCAGCGCCCCGGACCGGACCGTCGCCATCGACATCCTGGGCACGCTCATGGTGGCGTTCTGCTCCGTGATGGCCCTGTGGCCGCACGCCCAGGCCGACGGCAAGGTCGTGCGCTTTCAGGAGTACTTCATGATCGTCGCCATCGCCTGGGCCCTGACCAGCTTCATCGGCACGCTGGCCCTGGCCAAGTACCTCGAAGGCAGGAGCTACGATGCTTGACACCATCGCCTACTGGATCTTCGGCGTGGGCCTGGCGTTCGACCTGCTCGGTTGCATCGGGCTGGTGCGGCTGCCGGACGTGTACAACCGCGCCCAGGCGGCCACCAAGTGCGTCACCCTGGGCACCTGCATGATCCTGCTGGCCACGGCCCTGTTCGGCGTGGGGCGGGATTGGCCCATGTTCGTCAAGGCCATGATCTGCGCGGCCTTCGTGCTGCTGACCTCGCCGGTGGGCGCCCACGCCGTCTGCCGCGGGGCCTACCTGGGCGGCGTGCCGCTGGCCGACATCAGCGTGGAGGACGTCTTCGTGGACCGCGCCGAGGCCATCCGCAACGAATAGACAACGAGAGACTTGCCGTGAGGAAACCGAAGCTCAGAGAATTGAAAGAGGCCGTGCTGGCGGTCCTCCGCGGCCCGTACACGACGAAGTTCCCGTTCGAGCCGCATGAGCCGCCCGAGGGCTTTCGCGGCAAGCCGGAGTTTCAGGCCGACGACTGCATCGGCTGCCGGGCCTGCGCCATGGTGTGCCCGGCCATCGCCATCAAGGTCGTGGACGACCTGGAGGCCGACCCGCCCACGCGCACCCTGACCGTCCACTACGACAAGTGCATCTTCTGCGGCCAGTGCGAGCTGAACTGCACCACCAACGACGGCGTCAAGAGCGGCATCCGGCTGACGAAGAAGTACGACCTGGCCGGGCTGGACCGCTCGCAGTTCCGCGAGCCCATCGAGCACGAACTGGTCGTCTGCCAGGGCTGCGGCGAGGTCATCGGCGCCCGCAAACACCTGATATGGGTGGCGGAGAAGCTCGGCTCCAAGGCCTACGCCAACCCCACGCTGATCGTCACCGCCGACGGCGGCATGAGCCTGGCGGAGTCCTTCGCCACCGGCGTGCCCGAGCCGCTGGCCCGCAACGAGATGATGCGGGTGCTTTGCCCGGCCTGCCGGCGGACCGTCGTCGTCCGCGAACTGTGGGGCGAGTGAGGCGGCGGCCGGCCCACCCGATCCAGCCGCCAATTTTCCTTGCAGCACCCGCGCGCTTGGCATACGGGGAAACTATGCCGGAGCGACATAGTCACCAACCCGGCCGCGGCCAAGGCCCCTCCCGCGGCATTGAAACGGCCGAGCACCTGGCCGAGCACCTGGCGGAGGTGCTGACCGACCGCAGCATCATCGTGTGCGTCGGCAACGAGATCTGCGGCGACGACGGCGCCGGCCCGGCCATTGCCAGGCGCATCGCCGGAAAGGGCCCTTGGCAGGTCCTGGACGTGCAGAGCGTCCCGGAAAGCTTCCTCATGAAGATCGTCCAGGCCGGGCCGGACACGGTGATGGTCGTGGACGCCCTGGACTTCGGCGCGGCCGCCGGGGCGGTGGAGCTGTTCGCCGCCGACGCGGTGACCGGGCAGGGCCCCAGCACGCACGGCCCGGCCCCCATCGCCTTCCTGGACCTGCTGAACATGATGCACCCCTGCCGCCGTGTCATCCTGGGCATTCAG